>JBBKXC010000263.1:0-2958 GCA_037969275.1 Bdellovibrionales bacterium
AGCGACGATATGGATTATATCGCGCAAGCCGCCGCATTGCTGCCCGCTGCGCCTTGGAATGATAATACTTGGGGTGAGTGGGTCGGTCAGATCAAAGAAACAACTGGCCGCAAGGGCAAAGGCCTTTTCATGCCGCTCCGTCAAGCCCTCACAGGTATGGATCACGGCCCCGAGATGGACAAGCTGTTGCTTCTTATTGGCCCGGATAAAGCGCGCGAGCGTTTGCAGGAACTAAAGAAGGCCGCATGATTAATTTAAGACGGCGATTCGCGCTTGCCGCTTAGTTTTGGCGTTAAACATGAAGAATGATCCAACAATAATCCTCGTAGCCCCGCAGATGGGCGAAAATATCGGCGCGACCGCGCGCGCTATGTTCAATTTTGGCCTGCGTGATTTGCGTCTCGTCGCCCCGCGCGATGGCTGGCCGAGCCTAGAGGCCGATCGTAATTCTGCCGGAGCGCTTGATCAAATGCCTAGCGTTGAGGTTTTTGATACACTGCAAGAGGCCATAGCTGATTTAGAGTTCGTACTGGCCACCACAGCGCGCCCACGCGATATGGTCAAAGATGTCTTCACGCCCCAAAGCGCCGTAGCGCAGTTGCAATCCAGCCCGCTTAAATCCGGCATCATATTTGGCGGGGAGCGCGCGGGCCTTAGTAACGATCACGTTGCGCTATGCCAAGGCATCATCACCATTCCAACCAATCCTGACTTTACCTCGCTTAATCTCGGTCAATCCGTCTTGCTGGTGGCATGGGAATGGCTGCGCGCATTAGATAGCACCCCAGCCATTGAAATGCCGCTCGGCAACAGCCACCCCGCCGCACAAGACAAGCTAGAGGAGTTCTATATCCGCCTCGAAAGCGAATTAGAGGAAGGACGTTTCTTCAAAGCGCCTGATCTTAAACCGACCGTCGCGCGAAATATCCGCACGATGCTCAGCCGTAAAGGCTTTACTGACCAAGAGCTGCGCACTTTTCATGGTATCCTCTCAGCTCTAACGCGTAAAAAAACCGCCCCCGATTAAGGAGCGGCATTTTAATAGCCTTGTCTCTAAACTTAAATTATTTTTTTATGCCGCTTCTTTATTGTATTCGCGGGAGTTTAATTCCTTGATCGAGCGCAGCAAGCGCTCTTTCATCTCAATTGTCTGATTATGGTCGTCATATTTAGCTACGGCTGTTTCTAGTAGATCAGCAGGCAAAAAGGCTAAATCGGCATTACCGATTTTCTTGTAATAAATGCCCTGCTCATCCTTACCATCGGCTATTACATCGCCGTAAAATGCCGTCGCGAAATAAACACCATCGACTTTCTGAACGTGATCGCAAAGCTGATATTCCTTATCACCAATAGCAACGGTCCCAACCTTGTTGGAAAATTCATAAAATTTGACCGGTTTCTTTTCGTATTGTGACATATCTAAAAGGCTCCTTACGCCGCGCTTTAATTATTCGTTAACATAGTTATATAAAATTTTGCCGAAAAAAGCAACTTTTAATTATGAAAACAGCCTCTTTGCCAAAGCAATAAAAAAAAGGCCGCATGAGTAATACGGCCTTTTTTGAATATTTTTCAACACCTTAGCGTGAATAGAACTCGACTACGAGGTTCGGTTCCATCTGCACTGGATATGGAATGTCTTCCAGTTTTGGTACGCGGATAAAGGTTGCTTTGAAGGCTTTGGCTTCAAGCTCAACATATTCAGGCACTTCGCGCTCTGGCTGTTGGCTGGCTTGCAGAACCATAGGCAATTGGCGTGACGATTCTTTAACAACGATCACATCGCCTTCTTTAACTTGGTAAGAAGGAATGTTTACAACTTTGCCATTAACGCTAATGTGTTTGTGATTTACAAACTGACGCGCAGCGAAAACTGTCGGAACAAAGTTCGCGCGGTAAATAACGGCGTCAAGACGGCTTTCAAGCAGACCAACAAGGTTTTGACCTGTGTCGCCGCGAAGACGTGAAGCTTCTTTGTAGTAGCGGCGGAATTGCTTCTCGCCAATATTGCCGTAATAGGCTTTAAGCTTTTGCTTGGCCATAAGCTGCAAACCGTAGTCAGATAGCTTGCCGCGGCGTGCGCCGTGCATACCTGGGCCGCTCTGGCGTGTGTTATAAGGTGATTTTGCACGGCCCCAAAGATTGGCACCAATACGGCGATCAATTTTATACTTAGATGATAAACGCTTACCACTCATGGTAATACTCCTTTTTCTTACTTTTTGTCCCGCCTGACCAACCATGGTTTGAAAAGATCATAAAGCGATCCGTTCAACGGGGAGGATACCATATCCCCCCTCTTTCGCGGGAATGTAGCGATTTATACGGATTTTGGGAGCTTTGTCAACTAAAACAGACAGGGATAGCCCTACATCGCCTGTAAATGAACAGTTGTGGTCGTAATAATAATATAGAGCCACTGCAAGACAACGCAGATCATGCCAATCAAGAAGACACGAAAACGGTTACGAATACGGTTAGAACCAGTATGAATGATCATATGAACATAGCGCGACACCACAAAAACCCAGCTAATAACCACAAACAGCAAGTTCTCAATGCCAAAAATTAGGGTCATTGTACAAGCAAGGTAGAATAAAACGGGTAATTCGAACTGATTGGCGTAGTTATTCTGGATTTTGCGAACATAATCAGGCCAAGCACTGCTATTAACCGCAATTTCCTCAAGAGATACGCTGCTCTCTTTATAAGCCCGGACGCGCGCCGAGCGCATTTTCAAAAGCACAATCATAGCCAGCATTGCTTGCGCAAAAACCGCCCATATTAATAAGAGTGTCATTAGTGCCATTGAAAGTCCCTAATCTCTAAAAGATGGTGGTGGGCCCGGGCGGACTTGAACCGCCGACCAATCCGTTATGAGCGGACTGCTCTAACCAGCTGAGCTACAGGCCCTTTATAAGCATAGAGTTAGCAGATAAGAAACGGAGCGGCAAG
>JBBKXC010000264.1:0-2874 GCA_037969275.1 Bdellovibrionales bacterium
CCCATTGGAAATTCACGGCCACTATCAACATCGCCATCTGCAATTGTCAGGCTTGCGGGCAAGGGGTAGCGGCCAAATTGGTCGACATGCGCTTTAATACCGGCCTCAATCGTGTTGAAATCATCTCTAATATCCAGAACCAATTGCTGTTGGTGCTCTGCGTTATAAATAGCCATCATCGGCAGCATAACCAGACTGATAATGAGCAAGGCGAGTGCAATCTCGATAAGGGATACCCCCCGCTCGCTGTTTAAACCTGATTTTGCGTTTATATTTTCGTTCATTTTCACTTCAAAGTTCGCTTCAAAAAGAATTTTAATAAAATTTTATCTATACTCACATCATTACAATTTTAACCGAAAACCCTTAAATTTCAGTGAAAATTCCGTTAAATAAAGGCAACGTCAATGAATTCTCGGGTTTCGCTCTCGAGGAGCTTTTTATTCGTATCGTTAAGGCGGTTCATCAACATGCGCACCAAGGCATCCAGCACAGGATCGCATTCACCCATCATTTTTTTTAAGGATTGCGGAGTAATTATTTGTAGTGATGTTTCTTCAAGGGCGTCGACATTGGCGCCATATTCTCCGGTCTCGAAAATGGCGGTTTCGCCAAAAATATCGCCTTTTTCCAGAGTGGCGAGGTCTACAACCTTGTCATTATTGCGCAAATAGACCCGCACCTTACCGGAAAGAATCATATAGGCCTTGTCGGCGGGGTCACCCTTTTTGAGGACGCGCTCTCCAGGCACATAGATTTGAATATCGTCAGAAGTCATAGAATTGTTCACTTATTGCAAGTTGATACATCTGATTATCGCATAATAAGGTATACAAAAAAACGGCGATTTTATTTTTTTCCGATTTTTATTATTAAGAGTAAGCTAGGGGCTGGATTCCCATGTAATTGTAAGGTTTACTCCAAATATGCATTCCCAGTATCACCTTTTGAAGGATAGGCGCTTCCTACCGCTTTTTATTACCCAGTTTTTCGGGGCGTTTAATGACAATCTGATGAAATCTTTTATCGTGGTAATGGTGGCCTATGGGAGCTGGGATGCCGGGGATATGCGTCCGGAGGTGCTGGTTTCTCTGGCGGCGGGGCTTTTTATTCTGCCTTTTGTGCTGTTTTGCCCTTTGGCGGGGGAGTTAACGGATCGCTACGATAAATCCCTTGTCATCCGCATTACCAAAATCACGGAAATAGCCGTGGTTTGCCTTGCTGTGGTGGCGATTTTATTGCAATCCACTTTTTTAGCCTTTGTCATGCTATTTGCACTTGGCGCGCAATCGGCCTTTTTTAGCCCCGGAAAATTTTCAATTTTGCCCCAGCATTTACGACCAAATGAGCTGATAGCGGCAAATGGCCTCATCAGTAGCGGGACTTATCTGGCGATACTTTTTGGTGCGATTGTCGGTACGCTCTTCGCTTTGAAATCTTACGGCGCGCCGCTTGTTTCGGTTATCCTAATAATATCCGCGCTTATCGGTTATTTTGCCAGCCGCAAAATCCCGCTTGCGCCCTCTACCTTGCCCTCTGATGCGCCTAAGGCTAAGCTGCATTACAACCCTTTTAGCGCGGCGTTTTCGAGCATTCACCATGCTTATGCTCAAAAGCAAGGCATCTTGATCGCCATTCTTGGTATTTCATGGTTCTATTTCGTGGCATCAACCATTCACGCCCAGCTTCCGAACTTTGCGAAACAAACTTTGGGCGTTAATACGGATGTTCTTAGCTTTTTTATGGTGATTTTTTCGCTCGGCATTGCTATCGGCGGTGTTTTGAATAATCGGCTTTTGCAAGCGCGCCTTGATCCCAAATATGTGCCGTGGGCGGCGCTGGTCATTGGAGTTTTATGTTTTGATCTCTATTTGAGCAGCGGTGTTTTCGCGCCCACCCGCCAGCACGCGGAGCTTATAGGGATAGCCGGATTTTTCGGGCAAGCGGGAGCGCTGCGCATTGTGTTTGATTTATTTTTTCTCTCCTTTTTTGGCGGGCTCTATGTCGTGCCGCTTCGGGCGATCGTTCAGCACCGCACACCGCAAGGAGAAACGGCGCGGGTCGTTGCGGCTAACTCCCTTACCGATTCCCTTTGCATTTTGCTCTCTTCCCTTATTGCTGCATTTCTGCTATCTCTTGGCTGGTCAGTGCAGAGTCTTTTTATTGTTTTATCTCTGCTGACGGGCCTTGTGACGATTTATTATTTCGCCCGAAAGCCCTTTGCGCTGCGATCATAAATAGGAAAAACTATGAAGCCATTACTAGTCTTTGCGATGAAAGAAGAAAGCCGCGATATTTTCGCCGGTTATGATGTCTTGCATACAGGTATTGGTAAGGTAAACGCCAGCTATGCCTTGGCGCGTCAAATACATGTGCAAAAACCTGCTTTGGTTGTGAATATGGGCACGGCGGGGAGCCGTAAGCATCCGGGCGGCACCATTGTTAATTGCACGCGCTTTATCCAGCGCGATATGGATGTCAGCTTTCTTGGCTTCGAGAAATGGCAAACGCCGTTTTCCACCGACCCCATTGTCATCGAATACGGTCAGGCTGTGAATGATTTAGTGCAAGGCTTATGCGGCACGGGCGACAGCTTTGATGCGAGCGAGGCTGCGGCGCATTTCGATGCGGTTGATATGGAAGCCTATGCGCTTGCCCTCATTTGCCAGCGCGAAAACATTCCGTTTCTTTGCTTAAAATATATTTCGGACGGCGCGGATGATAACGCCGGAACGGATTGGAATACCGCGCTTCAGGTTGCGGCAGAGGCTTTGCACGAGACATTAAAGGCAGCTAAGGTTTAAAAAGGAACCCAATTTATGGCACAATCGAATAACTCACTTCTTATGGTTATCGCACTTATCGCGGCCGTTG
>JBBKXC010000265.1:0-6791 GCA_037969275.1 Bdellovibrionales bacterium
CAGGTCGCCGGCGCTTACCGCACTCTGTTTGAAGCCAGCAACGGCGGCGCACTTGGTCTTTTCACGGCCATCTCCCGCCTTCGCGCTGTTCATGAGCGCATTGCGCCCACATTAGAGGAAAAGGGCTTGCCGCTATACTCCCAGCATGTGGACGAAATAGACGCTGGCTCTCTGGTTGATATGTTCCGTGAGGATATTCATGCTTGCCTGCTTGGTACGGACGCTGTGCGGGACGGCGTGGATGTGCCGGGCGAATCATTAAGACTGCTCGTATTTGATCGCGTGCCATGGCCGCGCCCGACTTTGCTCCATAAAGCCAGAAAAGGCGCATTTGGTGGACGGAACTACGATGAAATGCTCACTCGCATGAAGCTAAAGCAGGCTTTTGGCCGCCTGATACGCCGCAGCACCGACCAGGGTGTCTTTGTGATGATGGATAATATGTTCCCGTCGCGCCTACACAACGCCTTCCCCGAAGGCGTGGAAATTGTGAAATGCGGTCTTGCCGAGGCGAGAGAGAAAATTACGGAATTTTTAAAAAACAATCCCGCGAAATAGTCGTTTTTCTGCGCCAAAAGGCTTGTCAGGCCGAGTTAGGTATGCTAAATCCACGGCTATAGAAAGACACAAATATTTAAAGGATCATCGTTTTGAGTTCAGCCACGCGCGTATCATCTGCCCTTACATCGCGTTATGCTACGGCTCTCCTTGATCTCGCTAGCGAGCGGAAACAAGTCGAGAAAGTCGAAGCTGACATCAAAAATCTTGAAGCTATGCTTGAAGGTTCAAAGGAATTTCGTGATCTGGTTAAAGATCCGCGAATCAGCAAAAGTAAACAAAGAGATGTTATTGAAACATTGGTTAAAAAAGCCAAATTGCAGGACCTAACCAGTAATTTCCTTAATGTCCTTATCGACAACCGCCGCCTCAACATTCTTGAAGCTCTCATTGAGACTATTCACAAAATTCTCGCAGAAAAGCGCGGCGAAAAAACGGCCTATATTAAAGTGGCGCAAGATTTGACCGCCGCACAGCGAAAAGAACTCGAGCAATCCTTGAAGAATGCTTCGGGCAGCACCGTGTCATTACAGATCGAAATCGACCCGTCTTTGCTTGGCGGTATGATTATTACGCTCGGCTCTCAAATGATTGACGATTCCGTCGCTGGTAAGCTGGAGCGCCTGAAAATGGCGATGACAAGCGGCAGCAACGAAAATATTCTTGAAGGCTCTAACGAGAATTCGAAAACTAAAACTAAAGCAAAATCAAAAAGTTAAAACACTAAAAGAGGTAAGATAAAAAATGGAAGTTCGCGCAGCAGAAATTTCAGAAATCCTGAAGAAACAAATCGCAGATTTCGGTACGCAAGCCGATGTCGCCGAAATCGGAGAAGTTCTTTCCGTTGGTGACGGTGTTGCCCGCGTTTATGGTTTGAACAATGTTCAAGCCGGTGAGCTTGTTGAATTCCCGAACGGTGTTAAAGGCATGGCCTTGAACCTCGAGATGGACAATGTCGGTATCGTTATTTTCGGCTCTGACCGTGACATTTCAGAAGGCGACATCGTGCGCCGTACCGGTAAAATTGTTGAAGTGCCTGTTGGTAAAGAATTGCTGGGCCGCGTCGTTGACCCGCTTGGTAACCCGATCGACGGCAAAGGCCCGATCAAGGCAAAGCAAACATCCCGCGTTGAAGTAAAAGCGCCTGGCGTTATTCCTCGTCAATCCGTGCATGAGCCAGTACAAACTGGTCTTAAAGCGATTGACGCTCTGGTACCAATCGGCCGCGGCCAGCGAGAGCTTATCATTGGTGACCGCCAAACTGGTAAGACTGCTGTTGCTGTTGATGCGATCATTAATCAAAAGACAATTAACAAAGCGTCTGATGAGAAAAAGCACCTTTACTGTATTTATGTTTCTATCGGTCAGAAACGCTCCACAGTTGCACAGCTTGTGCGCGAGCTTGAAGAGCAAGGCGCGATGGAATATTCTATCGTTGTTGCCGCGACGGCTTCTGAATCTGCGCCATTGCAGTTCCTTGCGCCATATGCCGGTTGTGCGATGGGTGAATATTTCCGCGATAACGGCATGCACGGCCTCGTAATTTATGACGATTTGTCCAAGCAAGCTGTTGCCTACCGCCAAATGTCACTTCTTCTTCGCCGTCCACCTGGCCGTGAAGCTTATCCTGGTGACGTTTTCTACATTCACTCCCGCTTGCTTGAGCGCGCGGCGAAAATGAATGAAGAGCATGGTTCTGGCTCATTGACGGCGCTGCCGATCATTGAAACACAGGCTGGCGATATTTCGGCTTATATTCCGACAAACGTTATTTCCATTACAGATGGTCAGATTTTCCTTGAGACAGGTTTATTCTTTAAAGGTATCCGCCCAGCGATTGATGTTGGTGCGTCCGTGTCCCGTGTTGGTTCCGCCGCCCAGATTAAAGCGATGAAGCAGGTTGCTGGCTCACTCAAACTTGAGCTTGCGCAGTTCCGCGAAATGGAAGCCTTCGCTCAGTTCGCATCTGACCTTGACGCCTCAACACAGAAATTGCTGGCGCGCGGCGCACGCCTCGTACAGCTTTTGAAGCAAGATCAATATAAACCGCTTCCAGTTGAAGAGCAGGTTCTTGTGATCTACGCAGGTACTAAAGGCTACGCCGATAGCGTTCCTGTTAACCAGATTGGCCTCTACGAGAAGCGTCTTCTTGAAGACCTTCGCGCCAACGGTAAAGACATCCTCGAGAAACTCCGTGAAGAGAAGAAAATTGATGACGCCCTCGAAGGCCAAATCAAAACTTTCCTTACAGATTTCGGCAAGAGCTTTAACGTTTAGAGAATAATATTTATAGCTTTGGAATTGTAATGAACAAGGACATGAAATATCAAATCAGATTATATTTAACGGATGCTTTTGCGCAGGCGGCTCGCGCCGATGCGCGGGACCCGCAATTGAAATCTGTTAATGATATTTTAGATAAACATGGCCTGAAGATGGAAAATCAATTCGATGCACTTGTCGGCTTTTGCCAAGAAGCAGAAGCGAGTAGCAACACGGACAATGCCTTGTATCGTTGGACAAAATCAGTAATTGAGCAGCCTATTAAAGAAGCTAAATATTCTAAGCAGTTTACTTTATATGCTCTGAATGATGATCAGGTCTACGATAAGGCAATTGCTGAGCGCGCTGCATCAGAACTGCAGTCTTTGCTAGGCGGCGGTATCATTAGCAAAATTGAAAAATATGATGACAATAAAGATACAAACCCGCAGGCTCCTGAACAGTTTAGATAAGTTAGAAATATAAATAGTTGCCGAAATAAAGAACATGCAACTTTAAAAGTTGTTTTTAGAGATTGAATTAAGAGGACAAATGGCAAATTTACGCGATTACAGAGATAGAATTAAGTCGGTCAAATCGACCCGCAAGATTACATCGGCCATGAAAATGGTTGCGGCCTCAAAGCTGCGCCGCGCTCAAGAACACGCACAGGCCGCGCAGCCTTATGCGCAGGCTATGTCTGATATGATGGCACGCGTAGCACAAAACGTGGTTGTGAATGCTTCATCTTCTAAACTTTTGGCCGGAACAGGCTCGGATCAAAAACATTTGATCGTTGTCGTTTCCGCAGACCGCGGCCTTTGCGGCGGTTTTAACTCTACGCTTGCGCGCTCGGTCGCCCAGCAAATTCTTAAATTGGAATCACAAGGCAAGCAAGTTGGTCTCGTCTTTGTTGGCCGTAAAGCGCGTGATGTTTTGCGCGGCCCCCATGGCAACAAAACATGGGAAAGTTTCCTCGGCATGACCGGGAAAGCCAAAGTTGAATTCGTAGACGCCAATGAGGTTACGCAATATATCCTGAGCAAATTTGATGCTGGTGACTACGATGTCTGCACACTTGCCTATAACAAATTTGTTTCTGTTTTGACACAGACACCAACATTGCAACAAATCATCCCTTTTAAAATGGACGAAATTGCCGCACCAGTTGGTAAAGCTGCGCCAAAGATTGAAAAACCACAGGCAGAAGGTCCGATTTCACCTTATGCGTTCGAGCCAGAGGAAAGCGAAATTCTAAGCGCCCTGCTCCCGCGTAATCTCGGTGTGCAAATTTACCGTGCCATGCTGGACAGCGCCGCAGGAGAACATGCCGCGCGTATGACCGCAATGGATAACGCAACGCGTAATGCCGGTGAAATGATTAGTGATTTGACGCTGCAATATAACCGCGCCCGTCAGGCTTACATTACAAAAGAGCTGATCGAGATTATCTCCGGCGCGGAGGCTGTATAATGGATTACGGGCACGCCAAATTGGATGGAGTGCTTAGATTGAAGCCAGGTTTTCGCGAGGCGAGCGTTGCGGAAATCCGGAAATGGAACATTGATGCTCAAACCCTGCGCGGGCTTTTCGAAGCCGCTAAGGAAAGTATCAGTAAAAGTCTAGTCGTTGATGATGTTTTCGGCGGCACGGCTTGGAAAAGAAATAGCGAAGGACATGGCGCACTTATACTACGCGCCGATGTATTGGAGCAGGCTTTAGGGCCGAAGTGATAAAAAAACGATAACTACTATTAAAAGCTAAAGAGGAAAAAAATGGCAAAAGCAGCAACACCAAAGACTAAAGCAGCAAGCGGCGCGACAGGAAAAGTGCTCCAGATTTTGGGCGCGGTTGTCGACGTTCAGTTCGAAGAAGGTCAAGTTCCAGCGATTATGAATGCGCTCGAGACTGAAAATAACGGTCAAAAACTTGTTCTCGAAGTTGCCCAGCACCTTGGCGAAAACACAATCCGCGCAATTGCTATGGACATGACAGATGGTATGGTTCGCGGAACTCCAGTGGTTGACACCGGCGCGGCGATTTCCGTTCCTGTTGGCCCCGAGACTAAAGGACGTATTTTCGACGTTGTCGGAAACATTATTGATGGCGGACCGGAAGTGAAAACAAAATTGCGCTGGGGTATCCACCGCGAAGCACCTGCTTTTGTTGATCAAGCAAAAGAAACAGAAATTCTCGTGACGGGTATTAAGGTTGTTGACCTTCTTTGTCCTTACGCGAAGGGCGGTAAAATTGGTTTGTTCGGCGGAGCCGGCGTTGGTAAGACAGTTACCATTCAGGAATTGATTAACAACATTGCCAAAGGTCACGGCGGTGTGTCCGTATTCGGCGGTGTTGGTGAGCGTACGCGTGAAGGTAACGACCTTTATCACGAGATGATCGAAGCGGGCGTTATTAAAGAACACGATTCAGAAAACTCCAAAGTTGCACTTGTATATGGCCAGATGAACGAGCCACCAGGCGCGCGCGCGCGTGTTGCCCTTTCGGCTTTGACAATGGCGGAATATTTCCGTGACGAAGAAGGTCAGGACGTTCTTTTCTTCCTTGATAACATCTTCCGTTTCACACAGGCCGGCGCCGAAGTATCCGCGCTCTTGGGCCGCATTCCTTCTGCTGTTGGTTATCAGCCGACGCTTTCCACTGAAATGGGTACAATGCAGGAGCGCATTACATCAACAAACAAAGGATCCATTACATCTGTTCAGGCCGTTTACGTGCCGGCTGATGATTTGACCGACCCTGCGCCTGCAACGACATTTGCTCACTTGGATGCGACAACTGTTCTTTCTCGTCAAATTGCCGAGCAAGGTATTTATCCGGCTGTTGACCCACTTGATTCCACATCACGTATTCTTGACCCGCGCGTTATTGGTAGCGAGCACTACGAAGTGGCGAAATCAGTTCAGATGACATTGCAGACATACAAATCCCTGCAAGACATTATTGCTATTCTTGGTATGGACGAGCTTTCCGAGGAAGACAAAATGACTGTTGCGCGCGCTCGTAAGATCCAGCGCTTCTTGTCACAGCCTTTCCACGTGGCCGAAGTCTTCACAGGCTCACCGGGCGTGTTCGTTCAGCTCGAAGACACAATCAAGGGCTTCAAAGCTATTGTTGATGGTGAATACGACCACCTGCCAGAAAGCGCCTTCTACATGGTCGGCACTATCGATCAGGCCGTAGAAAAAGCCAAGAAAATGGCTGCGGAAGCGGCTTAAAAATGCTTGATGTTCGTAAAGCCATCCCTCGCGTAATAATCGCATTTAGAGCGGCGCAATCCGAGGGTCGGCTGAGTGATTATTTATCGGCTCGCGACAGTAATGACGAGAGCTATAAACCATCACAGGACAGCATAAGAGCAGAGTTAAAAAAAGCACACCGCGCCATTAATGGTGAGAATGCACCTTATATGAGTTTTGAGGACTAAGTATGAACAACGCACAAACACTACAATTCGAGCTTGTCTCCCCTGAAGAGAAACTGGTTTCCGAGCCTGTTAAACTGGTTGTTATTCCGGGCACAGAGGGCGAGCTCGGTATCGGCGCGGAGCATTCCTCATTGGTAGCCTCCTTAAAGCCTGGCATTGTTGCGCTTTATAAAGAAAGCTTGAACGAAACACCGCGCAAAATTTTCATTGCCGGAGGCTTTGCCGATGTTACAGGCACGCAGTGCACTGTTCTGGCCGAAGAAGCCATTGATATTACCAATCTCGACCAAGGTAAAATCGAGGCGCAAATTCGCGACCTTGAAGAGGACCTCAAGCTCGCCGCCGAAAAAGCCGACACAATTCGTATCACGCGCAAGCTTTTTATTGCAAAAGCAAAGCTGAGCGCTGTTACTGGCAAAATCATAGTATAAGGAAACGGGCGTATGAGCGATAATAACGACCTCAGGGCCCGCTTCGAGCAAATCCGTAAAGAGCAAGAAGCGCAGCGGATAACCTCAACCATCTC
>JBBKXC010000266.1:0-11897 GCA_037969275.1 Bdellovibrionales bacterium
ATTGTTGAAAATTACCCGGCAGAAGCAGTTTCGGTTATCCGCAGCTGGATGACGCAGGACAATCCGTAAGGATGGACAGGGATGGAAGTGGGATAGATGTCTATACGTATACGTGAAGATTACAGGACGCTGACGGGTCCCGAGAAAGCCGCTATATTATTGCTGGCTCTCGGAGAAGATCACACTGCGAGCTTGTTCGAGCATATGGATGATGAGGAAATTCTACAGATTTCTCAGACCATGGCGACACTTGGTAAGGTCGGCCCTAATGTCGTCGAGCGCCTTTTTGTGGACTTTGCCGAGCAGATGACCTCCACTAATTCGCTTGTCGGTACGCAAGACAGTACAGAGCGCCTGCTCACAAAAGCCGGATTGGACAAAGGCAAAATCGATTCCATTATGGAAGAAATTCGTGGCCCCGCCGGCCGTACCATGTGGGAAAAGCTTGGTAATGTTAACGAGGAGATTTTGGCGACCTTCCTACAAAAAGAATACCCTCAGACCGTTTCGGTTGTTCTCTCTAAGGTTTCAACCGATCATGCTGCCCGCGTGCTCGCCCTCCTTCCGGAAAACTTTGCGCTTGAAGTTATTCACCGTATGTTAAGAATGGAAGCCGTTCAAAAAGACATTCTGGATGAAGTTGAAAAGACCCTCCGCAGCGAGTTCATGACCAATCTGGCCAGAACGCAGCGCCGCGATTCGCACGAGCTTATTGCCGAAATTTTCAATTCTATGGACCGCGCCGCGGAGGCCCGCTTCATGGAGCAATTGGAAAAATCCGCGCCAGATTCAGCCGAGAAAATCCGCTCGCTCATGTTCACATTCGAAGATCTCTCCAAGCTCGACCCCGCCTCCATTCAGACGCTTATACGCGCGGTGGACAAGGACAAGCTGCCTACCGCTTTGAAGGGGGCCACAGAAACGTTACGCGATCTGTTCTTCTCAAATATGTCAGAGCGCGCTGCAAAAATCATGAAGGAAGATATGGCCGCTATGGGCCCTGTTCGCCTTAAGGACGTTGAAGAATCACAACAATATGTCGTTAATGTCGCCAAAGATTTGGAAGGACGCGGGGAAATTACCATCGCATCCGGCGACAGTGAAGACGAGCTCATCTATTAATAAAGGTCAACATTGCCACGCAAAACAGAAAAATTTCTTTTTAACCAGCACATCTTCGATGAACCAGATATCGAAGATGAAGAAATAGAGCCGCCTCCTCCACCGACATTTAGTGAAGCTGAATTAGAAACCATGCGTAAAACGACGCATGAAAAGGCTTTCGCAGACGGTAAGCAAGAAGGCATTCAACAAGAGACAACAAGCCGCGAACAACAAATTGCGCAGACACTCCAGAAAATTTCTCATGACGGTGGACTGCTATTTGCAGCTGAGCTTGAACGTGATCGCCTATTCGAAAAGGAAGTGCTGAGTACTACGCTGGCTATATTCGACAAATTATTTCCTGAGTACACTAAAGAGCAAGGATTTAAAGAGCTCGCAGGCTCTATAAAAACCATTCTGCGTAAACAAGAAGAGCAATCTATAATTAATATTGATGTGCATCCCGATATGGTAGAGGGCATCAAAGAGTTCATTTCTAAACTAGACTTGCTGGGGCAGGCCGAGAAAAGATTTGAGGTTAACGCCAAGCCGGAATTATCTCCCCAAGCTTGCCGCATTTTTTGGAAAGACGGCGGCGCAGTGCGCGATATTGACGCTTTGGCTGAGGACATACGGCAGATTCTAAAGGATACTCTTGCAGGAACGCACGCAAAAGGTCATTATGATAGTGATGATACGCCGCCTATTTCAGGCGAAGCCATAGAAGAAATACCGGAAAATCCGGACACAAATGACAAAGAGCAAATAACGGAGAATCCAGATGAGTGACGATAATTCTGATAACAACCCCTTGGATCAGGACGATATTGATACTGTATTCAATGAGGATGATGGCAAAAAAGACCGCGGCGGCATGAATCTCGATGAAATCGACGAAGACCCATCTATGCACCGCTCTATGGATCAACAATTCGAAATCGGCGAGCCTATGGCTGGCGATGTTACGGCTATCTATGATATTCCGGTGCAGATATCTGCAGTGCTTGGGCGCTCCACCATGCAAGTGAGCCAGCTTTTGAAGCTTGGCCGTGGCGCTGTCGTTGAGCTTGATCGTAAAGTCGGTGAAGCCATTGATATCTATGTGAACAACCGCCTTGTTGCCCGCGGCGAGGTTGTTGTTGTAGAAGATAAGCTTGGTGTGACCATGACCGAAATTGTTAAATCAGACCGCAATTAACTTTTGAAGAAAGCCCATAGGATATGAGCGATCAAGCAGCGCAGAACACTGGACAGGAGCAGCCACAAACTGGCGCAGTCCCACCTCTTGTATTAAAACGCCCCCATAGTAGCGCTGATCTTGCGACCATTTTAGGGGCGATTTTTGCCGTAGGCTTAATTGCTGCCGCTATTGCCATGGGGCAAAGTGACGCGAATTTCTTTAATGTTCCAGCTCTGCTAATCGTAATATTCGGCACAATGGCGGCCACAGCTATTTCCTATACGGGGCCAGAGCTCGCCAGAGCCGGACAAGTCATCAAAAAATCACTGGTGCGCCGTATCCACTACCCCTCAAATCTAGCCGAAAACTTAATGGATATCGCCATCGTCGCCCGCAAATACGGGATACTGGCCGTTTCACAATATGAATCCGAGCTAAAAAAGAACCCTGAGCTAAAGCGCATTATGCAGCTTGTCATTGACGGGTATCTGCCCAATGACATCGAGCGCATGATGAAGCTGGAGATTGCTGCATTACTGGAGCGTCACAAGCGCTCTGCCGGCATTACGCGCCGCGCTTCCGAAGTTGCCCCCGCTATGGGGCTAATCGGTACGCTTGTTGGTCTAGTGCAAATGCTGGCCGACCTTGAAAACCCGGAAACAATAGGCCCCGCCATGGCGGTTGCCCTGCTAACCACCTTCTATGGCGCGATCCTTGGAACGGTTATCATGGCGCCGTTGGCCGTGAAGCTTGAGAAAAACTCACATGATGAGGCGCTCATCCGCACACTCATTGCGACTGCGGCTGTTTCTATTGCGCGTCAAGAAAACCCGCGCCGCTTGGAGATGCTCCTGAATAGCGAGCTTCCTCCTTCAGAACAGATCGATTATTTCAGAGACGGCATATAACCCGATAAATCGGGTGACATTGCCGGACATTCCTACTATTTTAAGTGCTTAGGAATAAACCTTACACATTACCGAAGAGTATATTCATGCGTTTAATGATTGTCGGACGGCTAGAAGGCCATATTAGCGAAGCGGGTAAAATCGCCATCCAGCGCGGCGCGAAGGTTATGCATTGCGAGGATATCGAGCAAGCCATCGGCGCATTATTAAATGGTAAAGGCGCCGATCTTGTTATGATTGACGTCAAACAAAAAATCAAAGAATTCATCGAGCGACTAGATGCCGAGCGCATTCACATGCCCGTTATTGCTTGCGGGATTAATACCGATGCGCGCTCTGCTGTAAAAGCCATTCAAGATGGTGCTAGAGAATATGTACCGCTTCCCCCCGATGCCGACCTGATTGCCGCTGTACTGCAAGCTGTGACAGAAGAAAGCAATGATATGATCGCCAGCGATCCGATCATGCAAGAAGTGGTTAAACGCGCTGATAAATATGCCCCTAGCGAAGCCACAGTCTTTATCACCGGAGAATCCGGTACGGGTAAAGAGGTGATGTCCCGCTACATCCACAACCATTCCAAGCGCAAAGACGGCCCCTTTATTGCCGTTAACTGCGCAGCTATTCCCGAGAATCTTCTGGAATCAGAGCTTTTTGGCCATGAAAAAGGCGCTTTTACAGGCGCAAATGCCAAACGTATTGGTAAATTCGAAGAAGCCCATAAAGGTACTATCCTTTTGGACGAGGTCAGCGAGATGCACCCTCAGCTCCAAGCCAAGCTCTTGCGCGTGCTTCAAGAACGCGAAGTTACGCGCGTCGGCAGCAACAATCCGGTTAAGGTCGATGTGCGTATTTTGGCGACATCTAACCGTAACCTCGAAGCTTCCATCAAAAAAGGTGAGTTCCGCGAAGATCTATATTTCCGCTTGAATGTCGCTCCGCTCGAGCTTCCACCTCTACGTGATCGCCCAAAAGACATTGTTAAGCTCGCCCAATTTTTTGCCGATAAATATGCCGATGCGAATGGCGTTCCTAAGAAAAATATTGCTGACGACACTTACACCAAGCTTCAAAATTATAGCTGGCGCGGGAATATCCGTGAGCTGGAAAACACGATGCACCGCGCCATTATTATCTCTATGGAAGACGAATTAGAGCCTGATGCTGTGCATATTCAAGAAAATGCCTTTAGCATGGGCAATAACACGCCTAGCGAGCAAGCTACTCAAAAAAGCCCTGATTCTTCAGGTGTTTCCGGAGCAGGCAGAACAGCCGAAACAGCAGCCCCCGCACCTTCCGCCCCCGCAAAGCCGATCATGAATCCGGGCGGCGTCGAAGCCCTTGTCGGTCGCACTATGGCCGATGTCGAGCGGGATATGATCCTCAATACCCTCGATCATTGCCTTGGCAACCGTACCCACGCCGCCAACATTCTTGGAATCTCTATCCGCACACTTAGAAATAAGCTTAATTTGTATAAAGATGATGGCGTAAATATCCCCGAAGGCAAGACTGGAAGCTGATTTCACGTCAAAAATTTGCACCGCCCCCGTTTTTGGGGTATACTGATATCAAAATAGATATAAAAAAATAATTTTGGTAATAGTGTAAAAGTAAAGGTGTGTAATATGAGCGAACCCCAAGTTCCGCCTACCCCAGAGCAACAAGCTGCAGCAATGGCAGAACAAGCAACTATGATGAAAGATACGCTTTCATTATTTCGCAGCGCTGTGAATGGCGAGCTAACAGTTGACAGCATTCCACAAGGTTTTGTTCAGCAAATAATGGGCTTCGGTTCAGCGCTGATGGGCGAAGAAGCCATTCAAGAACAACTCGCAGAAAACTTTCCTACCATTAAACAATCTATTATGGACCGTGTTACTGGCGCTGATGTCGCGCCTGCAGATAACCCTCTTATTCTTATTCTTCAGAGCAAGACAGAAGCAGAGCTCGCACAATTTATTGCCGATAATGATGGACTAAAAACCGCAATTCTCTCTTCGGTTACACCGCAAATCTCAGAAATTACAGTCGCAATGGCATTGGAAGCCGCTCAGCTTCCCGCCGCAGGTATGCCGCCAGAGCTATTAACCAAACAGCTGGCCGATATTACTATTGAAGATATGGCCGGGCTTGATAATGAAACCATCAAAAATCTTGTTGTACAGCTTCCTGTTGATGACAATGCTGAAACTGGATTCAATGCGGTTTTAGAAGGCTTGAACGATGCGCTCACGGAAAGAAATTTGCAGCCAATAGAGCTTGCCGCTGACGCGACAGTTGAACAGAAAACAGCAGCTTTTGATGGCGCTATCGCCTCAATCACAGCCGCTGAAAATACAACATTCAATGTTGTTGGCAATACCATAAAAAACTTGTTCAATCGCAGCGCTCAGGATTTAAGCGTTTCAGAGCTCGTGAACAAACAAATTTTTGATGGCATTCGCGAAGCCGCGCCGGATGTATTGAAAACTATGTCTGCAGATTTTGCGACAAATATAGCCGCAATGACACCGGAAGATCTCGCGAAAGAAATCAAAGCGATGTCACCTGCGGATCTGGCCCAAATTTTACAATCACCAGAGGCGAAACAGGCGTTAGATGAAACTATTACGCTCGATTTCTTAAATAACAATATTGATGACTTCATGCCCTACGCCCTTGATATGATGCAAGGCGAAACCTTAAATACAGTTGTGGGAGCATTGAATGGTATTTCACAAATGTTCCCGGGACTGGGCGGCATATTCGAAGCTATTTTTGGAATGATGGGACAATTTCTCGAGCAAATCGGGCTCGGTGACCTTCTTAACACTGATGAACCAGATACAGCGCCAGAGCCTCCCGCACCAGAAGATGAGCCAGATGTCGTAGCCGCAGCCAATACAGCGCCGCCATTGGGCGCGCCGGGTATGGCGAGCTAGCCTTAATACCGACCTAAACATAAAATTTCTGTTCATAGTGAAGCCAAGCGCAATATCCGCGCTGACCTAGCGCGTTTTTTCTGTTAGATTAGAAGTAATATGTCGGATTCTAATTTACCATCAACACAAGGCGGCGCACCGCCGCCCGCAAAAGGCCCTTCAGCCGGCGACCGTATGGGTCAAGCCGGGGCAGCAATGCGCCCGTTTCTTCGCCCCGATATTTTCTTCGCGCTTGGTATTATCGCCATTCTTATGTTCATGCTTGTACCGGTATCCCCGATGCTGCTGGATTTTGGCCTCTCTATCTCTATCAGCGCTGCCGTTATGGTGTTGATGCTCGTTCTTTTCATTCAAAGACCGCTCGACCTGACGACCTTCCCGACCATTCTTCTTGTCGTAACTTCATTACGCCTCGGCCTCAACGTGGCCTCAACGCGCCTTATTCTCTCTGAGGGCCATAACGGCACAAATGCAGCCGGTAACGTCATCGAAGCCTTTGGTAGCTTTGTTATTCAGGGTAATTATGTGGTAGGCGGTATCGTTTTTGCCATTTTGGTTATTGTTAACTTTGTCGTAATTACCAAGGGTTCTGGGCGTATCGCCGAGGTTGCCGCCCGTTTTGCCCTTGATGCGATGCCGGGTAAGCAGATGGCCATTGATAGCGATATGTCCGCTGGTCTTATTAGCGAAGAAGACGCTAAAACGCGCCGCAAAGAGCTCGAGCAGGAAAGCACATTTTTCGGGGCAATGGATGGTGCGGCCAAATTCGTGCGCGGTGATGCCGTTGCAGGTTTGCTTATTACTTTCGTCAATGTTATCGGCGGTATTATCATCGGGACAACAAGCCAAGGTATGACTTTGGCAGCAGCTGCAGCCACTTATACGACACTGACAATCGGTGATGGTCTTGTGAGCCAAATTCCAGCCCTTATTGTATCGATCTCATCAGGTTTTCTCGTCTCCAAAGCTGGTGTCGAAGGCTCTGCCGATAAGGCGTTGCTGGATCAGTTCAGCCGTTATCCGATCGCTCTAGCAATGAGCGCAGGCTTGATGTTTACGCTGGGCGCTGTGCCGGGCATTCCGTTCATTCCCTTTGCCTCGCTTGGCGCCGTGATGGGGCTAATGGCCTTTTTCGCCTATAAGAAACAAGCTGTCGAATTCGAAGCGGCTGCGGCCGCTGTACTTAAAGAGCAAGGCGGCGTCCCAGGACAGCCCGGTAGCCGAGCACCCGTTGCCGAAGAGCCTATATCCAAGGCGCTGGCTATCGATACGATCCGGCTGGAGCTTGGTTATGGCCTCCTCCCGCTTGTACAGGGCGAAGGCGGGCATAAGCTTACCGACCAGATCAAGGGTCTGCGCCGTCAATTGGCTGAGGATATGGGCTATGTCCTTCCGGCGGTGCGCATACAGGATAATTTACAACTCCCCGCACAGACTTATATTGTGCGTATCAAGGAAATTGAATCCGGCAGAGGCGACGTGCGCCCCGGTATGCTGCTTTGTATGGACCCGACTGGCCAGCCGATCACTTTGCCAGGTGAAAACACAACCGAGCCAACCTTCGGCCTGCCCGCCATGTGGATCGACCAACAATACCGCGAAGAAGCCCACTTTAAAGGCTATACAGTCGTTGACGCGCCAACCGTTATTACCACGCATATCACCGAGATCATTAAAGACAATATGCCCGACCTTGTTTCTTATTCCGAGACACAAAAACTGCTTAATGAGCTTCCTACCGAATATCAAAAATTGGTGGCCGATGTTATTCCGGGACAAATCAATATCGGCGGTCTGCAGCGCGTCTTGCAAAATCTTCTCGGCGAGCGCATTTCGATTCGCGATCTCCCGACCATTCTGGAGGGCGTTGCCGAAGCGACCAATTATACAAAGAATACAGCCTTCATAACGGAGCATGTGCGCACACGTTTGGCACGCCAGCTCTGTGACAACAACATGAACGGCAATGGCGTTGTGCCCCTCCTGACCCTCTCGCCGGAATGGGAACAGGCTTTTGGCGAGGCGCTTCTTGGTGATGGTGAAGAAAAGCAATTGGCTATGCCGCCTTCACAGCTACAGGAATTTATTGCAGCCGTACGCGAGGCCTATGATGAAATGTCGATACAAGGTGAGACACCTGTTCTACTTACTTCCCCCGCGATTCGTCCCTATGTGCGCAGCGTGATCGAACGCTTCCGCCCACAAACGGTTGTTCTCTCGCAAAACGAGATCCACCCGAAAGCCCGCATTCGCACTTACGGCCAAGTTTAAATAGCGATTTTCCATTCTAAAAAGACCACATATTCCAATGTGCATTTTCGGCAACAATAAATAAAAAAATATTTTTATCCCCAGAAAGGGATTCACATACGGTTTCTTTACGTTTATCATCTAGAATAAGGATTCTAGAAAATATATAATTAACAACGAAGTGATTCAGTTTTAGCCATGCGGCTTAAATCTTTCTATGCAAAAACAGTAACGGAAGCAATGCAGATGGTCCGCGATACGCTCGGAGAAGATGCGATTATTGTTGCCACACGCGAAGAGCGCGGCGGCAAGGGCGTCAGTGTGACTGCAGCAATCGAACCAGGTTATGAGCGCGACTATGGGCGCGGCGCCCCCAATTTCGAAGTTGGCGACAATCAGGGCGAAGGCGAATCAGGCGGCTGGCTCCAATATGACGACGAAGACGAAGAATACGCCGTGAGCGAAGAAATCACCGAAGCGATGCTCAAACACAGCGTGCCGGAAGACATTCTTGACCACATTATATCCTGTGCCACTGTTATTGGCCTTGAGCAGCCCTCGGTTGCGCTCGTGGCCGCTGTTGAGCACCTTTATTCCTTTACGCCTATGCCACGCAAAGCGGCTAGGAAACCTTTCATAATGTTTGGCCCTCCTGGCGCGGGTAAGACTTTGGCCGTAGCCAAACTCGCCGCGCGCGGAGTTATGGATGGCCTCAGTGTTGCTGTTGTAACCACAGATACCGCCAGAGCTGGCGGCATTGAACAGCTTAACGCCTTTACGCGCCTCTTGAGCATTGACCTTAAAAAGGCCAAAAATGCGCATGATCTACGCGCCTTGGTTGCCGATCTACGCGGCTATGATCAGGTTTTCGTCGACACGCAAGGCATCAACCCATTTTCCCGTGAAGATTTGAAGCAGGCCGCCATTCTGGCTGGCGCCGCCGATATGGAAGGCATTCTTGTGATGCCCTGCGGCATGGACGCCGATGAATCAGGCGAGATCGCCAGAGCTTTCGCCGCCATTGAAATCAGCCAGATGATGCCCACGCGCATTGATATGGCACGCCGCCTTGGCGGCCTTCTCTCCGCCGCGCAATATGGCGGCATGAGCTTTACCGATGCGGGCAACACTCCAAAGGTTGCCGATGGCCTCACATCAATGACGCCGCAAAGCTTGGCCCGCCTTTTGATGCCCGGTTCCTACCGCGACAACGCGGCTTCCTCCGGCTCTAGACAGGGCCACATCTCCAAGGCGCAAACGCGCCCCTCCTCCTCCACGTCCCCCGACAAACGCAAGAGAATAAAACAATGAGCGATACAACTGTAAAAAACCCGCAAACGCCAGCAGCTACCGGTATACCCACTTTCCGGCGCGGAACGAATATTATCGCCGTGGCGAGCGGTAAAGGCGGCGTAGGGAAAACGTGGTTCTCCATTACGCTGGCGCATGCTTTAGCGCGGATGGGCAAAAAAGTTCTGCTGTTTGATGGTGACCTAGGACTTGCGAATGTTGACGTTCAGCTTGGACTTATGCCTAAGCGCGATCTGAACGATGTTATCCGTGGCCGCTTGAGCCTTGATAAAGTGGTCCAGACTTTCGAAGATGGCGAGTTCGATATTATTGCTGGCCGCTCTGGTCAAGCCTCCTTATCGGCACTGCCGACGCAGCGCCTTGCAATGCTCCGTGACCAGCTACTTGATCTTTCCACACAATATGATGTTGTGATCGCCGATTTGGGCGCAGGCGTTGATCGTACCGTGCGTATGTTCTCCTCCGCTGCCACGCGCACAGTGCTGATCACTACAGACGAGCCAACATCACTCACAGATGCTTACGCCTTTATCAAACTTGGCAATGCGGCCGGACTATCGAAGAATGTTTCAATCGTAGTGAACATGGCCTCAAGCATTACCGAAGGCGACCGCACTTATAAAACCCTCCTGAAGGCTTGCGAGAACTTCTTGCGTCTTAAGCCCCCTATGTCGGGCATGGTTCGCTCTGACCCAAAGGTTAAGGACAGTATTCGCCACCAAACACCCATTTTGATCCGCTCCCCGAACAGTGAAGCCGCTGAAGATGCGGAAAAAATTGCCGAGGGCGTATGGGAACTACTCCTGCAATCTCAAAAAGCTATGGCCGCGGGTTAATTTCCCTCCCTCCATCTGCGCCGATCCTGTATAATGGGGCGTATGAGTGACGTAACAAGATTACCTGAAACTGCGCGGCCTAACTCTCCGCTATCGAGCGCCAAGGGCGAGCCTCTTGTCACGGCGCGGCTCATTGGCGTCCCCAATGAAACACAAGGGCGCGAGGATCGCTTCGTTCATTTGCGCGGCGAGGTTATTTCACAAAGCGCAGAAGGCAAGCTCAGCATCCGCACCAATAGCGGTGAGATCGAAGTGCAGCTTCCACCTAATGAGACGCAAAAACAGCCCCTGAGATTTGAAAAAGGACAGAGCGTAGAAATTGAAATTCCGCCGCAAAAAGCGCGCGCACGCACACAAGAAGCGGTCAACATTCGCGTAAAAGACCGCGCGGCCAGCGCCGAACAAAACATAGCGCAGCAAACAGCCGAGCCCAACAAGAGCGCCGAAACTCCTAAAGCTCAGCCTCAAAATGAAACAGCGCCACAGCAGACCACCATAAAAATCACAACCCCCGCCTATATCCCGCCCGAACAGGCGGCGCAGATATTAAAAGAAACCATCCCTGCGCAGCAGGCCATAGATCCTGCGCTCGTGGTTCAAAAGCTTCAAGGCGCGCAAGTGCGCATCGACCCTTTTCCGGCCGCGGAGCTGGCCAATATTATTAAAGCGCTGCCCACAACACTCGTTCAAAGCGCTCTACCTGCGCAAGTACAAGCTCTGGCCGCCAGCATACCGCTTCAAATTGCGAGCGAGCAGCAAACCATGCTTGCGCAAAACTTACCGCTCAACGCGCCCTCACTCGCCCAAGCTGCCACGCAAAATACCCTGTTAAATCAATTCACTACTCAGGATGCTTCGACTAATATTTCGACTGGAGTCGCCACTCTTCTAGCGCCACGTCAAGATAGCAAGCAAGCCCCCCTCATACCGTTCACAGAAAACGCGATGAGTCTTGGTCAACCTCTTGAAATAAAATCAATATTTTTCATTAGGCCGATTACCACTACGGTGCTAGCCGGTGGAAATATTGCTGCGCCGTCAACAGCTCTGGCCAGCGCCGTCCCAGAGCCGCCGCTTAACATGACAAAACCATTCACGGCCAGCATCGAGGTTTTAAAATTACCTGACATTGCACTCGTTGCCCCAGCTGCAAAGGATGCAGCCTCTATTGCGCCCCCATTTGAGGCGAAATCAGAGAATCTGGCGCTCCTCGACACTATAAAATCCGTTCCACCGGATAAGGCGGACCGTTTTGCCTTTGACACCAAAGCGCTAACGCAGAGCAAAATAGGCAGCATTCAAGCAGTCGTTCAAGCCGTTACACCTAATAATCTACCCGTTATTAGTTTTCCTGCCATTGGTGAAGGCCAGCCTCTGCAAAGCT
>JBBKXC010000267.1:0-4307 GCA_037969275.1 Bdellovibrionales bacterium
TCACCCATCTAAACATTATGTGTTTGCTACACGATCAAAAATCATAGATCATCAGAGCAATCTAAAAATGCACATATGAAAAAGGGATGCAAATATGACGATTATAAAAACATACGCACTAACGGGAGCCGCTTTTTTTGTAATGGCTAGCTTCATGCCTGCAAATGCAAAAAATCTTGACGCCGAATTGAAACAGAAACTTGATACGATCATGCAGACTGAGCAAGACGTTTCTAAAGCATCGGTTCAGATTGAGGTCGCGCCGCAAAATAATTCTAATACAAATGGCATTGATTTTACTGAATTTGATTTGAACAAAGATGGCATCTTCGAACGTGATGAGGTTGGCGAGAGACTTTTTACGGTTTTTGACCGCGATAAAAACGGTGTCATTGATAATTTGGAAATGAAAAAAGTAAGTTTGAAAGTTCGCACACCCATGGAAAAAACAACAGTTGCTGTTATTGATTACCAAACTCCTGGCAAAGAACAGGTCACACGCGTTAGTCAGGAAGAATTTCTTCAGGAATCAAGGCTCATTAAATTTGACAAGGATGGTGACGGTCTTAGCCCTTTAGATTTTCTTGAAATGCCATTTAATCAAGTAAACGTAAACAGACATGATAGCGTTATAGATATGTATGAATGGAAACGAGCATATGCGGCTTCGGTCAAGCCTCTACATATGGAATCATTTAGTTATAATAACTAATATCTACATAAGCACTGAGCTTAGGAGCCTTTTGGCTCCTAAGCTTTTTTTTTAATATGGGCTGTGTTTCTGGTTTTTTGGTTTAACTTTAGGCTGCCTTTTGCCGCCGATACTTTTATCTTTTCCTCTTTTAAAAATAGCCGTTAATTGGGTTAGTTTTGGAACTAATTGATATTTGAACAGTTGTGATATAGTGCTCTCAGAGCATTTTAAATTTTTGCCTTTATGTGGGGGCCGCTATAGCCGTTTCGGAAAAAAAATATTTAGACGTGCTAGGCGGCGAGGCTGGGTCTGTTTTAGCGTTGCAAGGCGCATGGGTTGTCTTAAACGTTGCCGAGATTGAAAAAGATATCGCGCAGCAAAAACCCGAAACATTAAAAGCGCGCGGCGTTGATTTAGGGGGCATCACACGCATAGATACGGCTGGCGCGCTTTTAATACGAAAATATTTTCCGGACGCCAAATTGGCCTTGTCAGATCAACAAAAAAAACTATTCGAATTTTTACCTGAAAAATCGCCTAGCGCCCCGCTAGAGCCCAAGGGGAACTTAAAAACTTTACTTACGCATGTTGGTAAAAATGTAAGTGAAGCGCTTATGTTTTTATTCGAAATCATTGCCTTTACTGGCGAGGTGGCCACTAAATTGGGGGGCTGTATATTGCACCCTGGCCGGTTCCGCTTTGCTGCGATTGTGCGACATATTGATGAAACAGGCATTCGCGCCTTGCCAATCATTGGTCTTCTTGGGTTTCTTATGAGCATGGTTGTGTCGTATCAGGCGGCCATACAACTGCAAAAATTTGGCGCTAGTATTTTCACCATAGATTTAACGGTCATTTCTCTCTTGCGGGAAATGGGTGTGCTCATTACCGCAATCATGGTAGCGGGGCGTTCTGGCAGCGCTTTTGCAGCCGAGATCGGGGTTATGAAATTACGCGAAGAGGTAGACGCCTTGCGCACAATGGGTCTTGATCCGATTGAAACGCTTGTATTACCCAGAGTGCTTGCGCTTCTTATAACGCTTCCGCTCTTGGCATTTTTTGCCAATATGCTTGGCTTGGTCGGTGGGGCAATTATGTCACAAGTATTGCTTGATATTCCATTGACCCAGTACATCGCACGCGTGGAATATGCGGCAACCCCAACGATACTTTTTGTCGGTATGGTAAAAGCGCCGATTTTTGCTTTTCTTATTGCTATAGTTTGTACGTATCAAGGCATGCATGTGACGGGATCTGCAGAGAGTGTGGGGCGCTTAACAACTGTGGCGGTAGTGCAATCCATCTTTATTGTTTTGGCGGCGGATGCCCTGTTCTCCATTATTTTTGCAAATATGGGGATTTAGATGGAAGAGATTATTAAAGTTACGAACCTCGTCAACACATTTGGAAGCCATACGGTGCATGACGGGTTAAACATGTCGCTCTATAAAGATGAGATTGTTGGGCTTGTGGGTGGTTCTGGTTCAGGAAAATCTGTTCTTCTGAGATCAATATTGGGGCTTCGTAAACCCACCTCGGGAGAGATAGAAATTGCGGGCGTTCCTATTCAAGATCTTGATGAAAAGGAATGGCGCGCACTACAAAGAAAATGGGGCGTAGTATATCAGAACGGCGCTTTATTTTCGGGTCTATCAACGCTTGATAATATTGGCTTGCCCTTGAGAGAACACACCGAAATGAGCGAAGAAAATATTCGTGATTTGGCCATGTTCAAACTCTGTATGGTGGGATTAAAGCCGGAAGATGCACTAAAATCTCCCTCCGAGCTTTCAGGCGGTATGGCGCGGCGCGTTGCGCTGGCGAGGGCTCTGGCGCTTGATCCGGAAATATTATTTCTGGATGAGCCGACAACAGGACTTGATCCTATTTCGGCCTCTGCTTTTGATGAGCTTATTTTATCTTTGCGCGCCGCGCTGGATTTAAGTGTGATAATAATTACGCATGATCTAGATACATTGGTTACCGTTTGTGACAGGGTCGCTATTATTGTCGATAAAAAAGTTACAACCGGCACATTGGAAGAGATGATGCAATCCGAGCATGAATGGATAAAATCATATTTTCATGGTCCGCGTATGCGCGCCATTAAAGAGAAAAAGAGAGCATAAATGGAAAAAGACGCACGGTATTTTATTGTAGGGATTGTAGTCAGCATAGGGATGATCGCTCTTGTTGCCTTTACTTTATGGCTGGCCGGCACGCATAAATCTCAAGATCGGGAAAAATACACCGTGTATTTCACAGACCCCGTAAGCGGTTTGAAAGAAGGCGCAAGCGTGCAATACCGCGGCCTTGAGGTTGGTAAGGTTTTGAATGTGCGTCTATCGCGCCAGAGGGAGGATTTAATCAAGGTTGATATCGCCGTTCGCGATGACACGCCCATAGGTAAAAGCACTGCGGCTTCGCTTGCGATGTTCGGAATAACAGGGCTGGTTTATATGGAGTTGACGACCGAGATCGGTGATAATGAACCGCCCATTAAAGCAGCGGGGGAAGAATTTCCTTTAATTAAAGGTAACGGCACGCAGCTCGCTAAAATATTTGAAGATATTCCGATGATAACCAAACAAATTTTGGAAGTTGTTGAAAAACTGAATCACTTTTTTGATACGGACAATACGGATTTATTGTCTCAAACATTGGCGAACACAGAAAAATTATCACGTGATTTGAACGGCCTTTTGACAGATGATAATATTAAACACGCCTCCGTTACTTTGAAGAACTTTTCCGAGGCAAGCGCCGATGTTAAAGGCATAGCCGAGCGTTTTGAAAGAACTGCGGATGAAATTGAAGAAGCGATCGAAGCCTTAAATGAGATGATTTCCAGTAACAAAGACAACGTCAACCGCTTTACTAGTGAGGGACTTGATAATATTACAAAGACTTCGAAAGAAGCCGAAAAAACAGTGGGATCAATTCGAGAGATGACCGATAAATTGAAACGTGATCCTTCGCAAATTATATATAGAC
The DNA here is from genome assembly GCA_037969275.1 of Bdellovibrionales bacterium. Lineage (GTDB taxonomy): Bacteria > Pseudomonadota > Alphaproteobacteria > Micavibrionales > Micavibrionaceae > UBA2638. Next base: position 3,689 of record JBBKXC010000267.1, read on the forward strand.
CGCAATCAGGTGGAGTGGAGATAGCCAAATGAAAATATTAAAATCAAAATTTTTTCCAAGTCTTTTTATTACGGCGCTTATACTGCCGCTGTCTGGCTGTATCACGCTACGCTCGGATACACCGCCGCCGGCTATTTATCGAATTAAGGCTCAGCCCGCCTCAAAACCAATTGATCTTGATATAAAAGAAACGACCGTTTTATTGGTGCGCGAACCTGAAATGCCAGCAGGATTTTCAAGTAATAATATGGTGCTACATTTTGATAGCGGGCGGCGTCAGGAGTTTTATGCGGGGGCCTTATGGGCGTCCGATCTTTCCGATCTTCTGCAGCAATATATTATTGATGATGCGCGCCAAACTTTCCCAACTCTCGTTTTGGACACGCAAGGCTCGGGACTGACCGCTAATTATAAGCTTAATGTTGATGTGCTGGATTTCCAGCCTGTTTATAGCGGCGCCGCCGAAGGCGTACCCTTGTTACAAACTCGCCTGCGTTTCGCTTTGACAGGTGGCCGTGAGAATATCTTGCTTACGGATATTATATTGGAGCGTGAAAGCTCTGCCAAAGAAAATAACCTTAGCGTAATTACCGAGGGGCTCGAAAATCAGCTTCGGGAT
>JBBKXC010000268.1:0-5111 GCA_037969275.1 Bdellovibrionales bacterium
ATGGTCATGGCGAAACAAGAAAAAACGCTGCAGGAAAAATTTTTCCACGCTGCCTATAACGGCCCCAAAGACATGTCCCGCCTCTTCATTCGCGAGACTTTAAAAACCAATCCCGAAGCGGCAGAATGGCTTGATGATGGCTATGGCCGTACAGGCTTGATCTTGGCCGCATGGAATGGCCGCCTCGAAATCGTGCAGGAATTTCTGGATGCAGGCGTTAATCCCAATCAACGCGGAGAAGATAGCATGACAGCCCTCATGCTGGCTTGCGCAAGAGGCCATCTTGATGTGGTCAAAGCCTTGAAAAAAGGCGGCGCCGATATCAATCTGGAATATGAAGATGGATTGAACTGCGCCGAATTTGCCAAACACGCCAGTAAAAACCGCAAAGATTTAAAAGCCTTTCTTGCTGAATGGCAAAACGAGCAACCTCAGCCAATAAACACCACCCCAGAACCACAATAATCAGGAGCTATATAACTATGACACGTCCATCCGGCCGCGCCGCCGAACAAATCCGCACTGTTGAACTTATTACCGATGTGAACAAGCACGCAGAAGGCTCCTGCCTTGTGAAATTCGGCGATACGCATGTGCTTTGCCTTGCGAGCGTGGATGAAAAAGTGCCGATGTGGATGCGTAATTCCGGTAAGGGCTGGGTGACTGGCGAATACGGCATGCTGCCGCGCTCAACTGGCACGCGTATGGACCGCGAAGCCGCCAGAGGCAAACAATCTGGCCGTACACAAGAAATCCAGCGCCTCATTGGCCGCGCTCTTCGCGCCGTTGTTGATCCTGTGAAAATGGGCGAGCGTCAAGTGCGTATTGACTGCGATGTCATTCAAGCCGATGGCGGGACGCGCACGGCGGCCATTACGGGCGGTTATGTCGCCATGCATATGGCCTTTCAGCACCTTGTAAAAATCGGCCTTTTACCGGCTGTTCCGGTCACAGATACAGTGTCCGCCATATCTTGCGGTGTCTATAACGGCATCCCTGTAGCTGACCTTGATTATGATGAAGATTCAAACGCCGATACAGACGCCAATTTTGTCATCACCGGCAAGGGCGGCATCTGTGAAATTCAAGGCACAGCCGAAAAAGAACCCTTCACAGAAGCAGAATTCCTAAAACTTCTGGCACTCGCTAAAGCTGGCTGTAACCAGCTGAGCGACCTTCAAAGAAAAGTGCTCGGGATTTAATCCGCAATAATCATTTCGTCATTGCGAGGCTTTAGCTAAAGCAATCCATAGACTGTGGATTGCCACGCCTACTTTTACGACTGCGCAATGACAAGCGTTTTATCTATAATTTTTGCGCCCCTCATTATATGCGATATGCGCCTTATAAAACTCTCGACAAAATAGGAATTTTTTCATATATTATTACGTATGAAAACGAAGCAAGGCAACAAAACCAGCATTGCGAAGCGATGCACAAGCATCAGCGCGGCAATATGCGCTTGCCATGCTCTCATTGCTCGGTATTTAGCGCAATATAGCCCCCGCCCCTTGCCAATTTTAAGGAACGAAATGACGAGCGTGAAAACACATGCTATTTCAACACCTTACCCCCTCCCCGCCGAACTTAAGGAACGAAAAGAAGAAAACAAGGCAATGGGATATTTTTCAATGCCTTACACTCACCTCCCAAAGCTTCAAAAACGCGAAAAACTTGCATTTTCAAGCTTCAATCCCTATAGTCCCCGCCCATGACACATATTAATTCATTAGGCATAGCCAAAGACCCGAAGGACACCCGCGTTGTGGTGGCTATGTCGGGCGGCGTGGATAGCTCGGTTGCCGCCGCGCTGCTCCACGAACAAGGCTATGACGTTGTTGGGGTGACCCTACAGCTTTATGATTTCGGCGCGGCCACTTCCAAATCCAAAACTTGCTGCGCGGGGCAAGATATTTATGATGCCCGCCGCGTAGCCGAAGAGCGCGGTTTTCCGCATTACGTACTGAATTACGAGAGCAAATTCCGCGAGAGCGTGATTGATGATTTTGCCGATAGCTATATGCGCGGCGAAACGCCCATTCCATGTGTCCAATGTAACCAGAGCGTTAAATTCCGCGATCTTCTCAAAGTTGCCCATGATCTTGGCGCTGATTGTATGGCGACGGGGCATTATATCCAGCGCAAAGAAAGCGCGAATGATACAGGCAAATCAGAACTGCACCGCGCCGTTGACCATTTAAAAGACCAGAGCTATTTCCTTTTTGCCACCACGCAGGAGCAGCTTGATTATCTACGCTTTCCGCTTGGCGGCTGGACGAAAGACATCACGCGCGGCCATGCTGAGCGTTTGGGCTTGCTCAATGCTGAAAAGCCGGACAGCCAAGACATTTGCTTTGTGCCTAACGGCGATTACGCCTCAGTTGTTAAAAAAATCCGCCCTGAAGCTGAAAAGCCGGGGAATATTGTTGATCTTGATGGCAATATACTGGGCGATCATAAGGGCATTATTCATTATACAATCGGCCAGCGCCGCGGTATCGGCATTGGCGGCGGCGTCTCCGAGGATAACGCGCCTTTCTATGTGATCGCCGTTGACCCAAGCACAAACGAAGTCATCGTTGGCCCGAAAGAGGCTTTGGCGCGCGACATCATCCATGTGCGCGATTGTAACTGGCTGATGCCAGAACTTGCCGAGGGCATTAACATTGATCTTAAATTCCGCTCCATGATGAAGCCCGTTAAGGCGACGCTGAAGACTGCGGATGATAAGGGCGCGACGATTATGCTGCATGAGGCCCAATTCGGTATTGCGCCGGGTCAGGCTGCTGTAGCTTATCTCGGAGACCGCGTGATTGGCGGCGGCTGGATTACAGGCACCGAAAAAACGCGCTAGGCATAGCTCAGCCCGACTAGCCCTAGCCCTTGCCAAAACTCCCGCTCCGTATTACCCTGTCGCAACAAACAGGGAAATACAAAAAATGGCTAAAAAACCGGCCTGGGATCAATATAGCGAATATCTTTGCCTCGATAAAATTCTTGGCGCGCAAGCCCCTTTGAGCGATGCCGCGGGCCACCCCGCCCATGATGAAATGCTCTTCATCCAATTCCACCAAATCTACGAAATCTGGTTCAAACAAATCTTGTTCGAGCTTGATGATATTCAAAAACGCTTCTCAAGCAGCATCGTCACCGACAAAGATATGCAACCAATCTTGCATCATCTTTCCCGCATCGTTTCCATCTTCAAACATCTCGAAAGCATGATCGATATTTTAGAGACAATGCCAGCGCAAAGCTTCGTTGATTTCCGTGAGCATTTCGGCACTGCGTCCGGTTTCCAGAGCGTTCAATTCCGTCTGATCGAAACGCGCCTTGGTTTGCTGCGTGATAAACGTCAACCTGTGTTCCACTGCCAATTCGATGAGAACCTCAAAGAAGAAAGCAAAAGCGCCATTCAAGACGCCGAGCAAGGTGGAAGCATTTGCGATCAGCTTGATGGATGGCTCTCACGCACACCGTTCGTATCTCTAGGCGCTTATAGCTTCTGGGAAGAATACCGAGCAGCCGTGCATAAAATGTTTGATGAAAAATCGATTGCCGCGCGCGCTAATCTTCGCGGTGAAGCGCTCGACAAAGAATTAGAAGGCCTGCAAAAAGGCCGTGATAAATTCGATGGCATTTTCGATGAATGCAAACACGCACAGGCGCAGGCAAGCGGTCAGTGGCGTATGAGCTGGAAAGCGCTTCAAGCCGCGCTCTTTATCATGATCTACAAAGGCGAGCCGATATTACAAGGGCCGCATAATCTGCTGAACCACATTATGGATGTGGATGAACTTATCGCCCGCTGGCGCTACCGTCATGCCCTTATGGTGCAACGCATGGTCGGCAACAGCATGGGTAGCGGCGGTTCTGCGGGCTACGGCTATCTTATTCAAACCCTCGAAAAACATAGAATTTTCACCGATCTTTTCTCACTTGCAACCTATCTCATCCCGACGAGATTAATCCCAACCTTACCTGATGCCCTCAGCAAGGAAATGGGATACGGCTACGCGAAAAGCGCATAATAAAGGAGTTTTAAAAATGGACATTAATTTAACAGGGAAAAGAGCCATCATTTGCGGCGCCAGTAAAGGCATTGGCCGCGCGGCAGCAGAAGAACTTGCCAGCCTCGGCGCAAGTGTAACCGTTATAGCGCGAAACGAAGAAAAGCTCCGCGAAGTGCGTGATGGGCTTGATACATCCAAAGGACAAAAACACCATTTCCTAGCATGCGATTTTTCAGACACGCTCTCGCTCAAGGCACAAGTGAGCGGCTTTGTTAAAGAAAACGGCCCGGTGCATATTCTAGTGAACAATACCGGCGGCCCGCCTGCCGGCCCCGTAAACGCCGCTGAAGACACACAATTCCTCGCAGCATTTAACCAACATTTGCTCGGCAATCATGTGATGATGCAATGCGTTGTCGATGGCATGAAGGCCGAAAAATACGGGCGCATTATCAACATCATTTCCACCTCGGTAAAAATGCCACTTAAGGGTCTCGGCGTGTCTAACACCATTCGCGGCGCAGTCGCCAACTGGGCCAAAACACTGGCGGGAGAGCTTGGCGGTTTTGGCATTACCGTGAATAACGTCTTGCCCGGCGCAACGGACACTGATCGTCTTGATGAAATTTTCAGCGGCAAATCCGCCAAAATGGGCATCACAAAAGACGAAGTTATAAAGCAAGAAAAGGCCATCATTCCCGCCGGACGTTTTGGTAAGCCCGAAGAACTTGCGCAAGCAATAGCCTTTCTAGCCAGCCCTGCAGCAGCCTATATCAACGGCATCAATCTGCCTGTTGATGGTGGGCGCACAGGATGTTTATAAAGGTCACGCATGATTAGCAATTCGCAAAAAATCCTGAACTTTATTGGCGGTGAATTTCACGAGCCAAAAAGCAATGATTTTTTCGAAAGCATTAATCCAGCTACGGGTGAAATTTTCACGCTCGTCCCCAATTCTGATAAGGCCGATGTTGATCTAGCCGTCTGCGCAGCCCAAAAAGCTTTCCCGCATTGGCGCGATATGGGCGCGGAAGGCCGCGCAAAAATCATGCATAAATTGGCAGATCTATTGGACGCAAATTTAGCGGCGTTAATCGA
>JBBKXC010000269.1:0-2910 GCA_037969275.1 Bdellovibrionales bacterium
ATGCAGGAGCTCTGGTCGAAAATCGGCGTGAACTGGGAATCCGTGCAATGGGGCGATAATTCCGATATGTGGAGCGCCAATACCCCCTTCGATGAGGCGGGAGCGGAGCGCATGAACGCCATGCTGGATAATGTCTACCGTAACTTTTTGGCTCGCGTTGCCAAAGGACGCGGCATGGAGATAGACGCCGTGGACAAGATCGCCGGCGGGCGCGTTTGGAGCGGAAAACGCGCGTTAGAGGTTGGGCTGGCCGATAAAGTTGGCGGGCTTATGGACGCGATTGATTATGCGGCGACATTAAAGGGCGGCGAAAACCGCAATGATGTGAGGGTGCAAATCTTCCCCAAACCCAAAACAGCTATCGAGGAATTGATCGCGATCTTTACGGGTGAAGAGGTGATGTCTGGCCCAGCGCCGCGCGTGCAAAGCATGGTGTTTGAAGCATTTACACCGCTCATCCGCGCCGCCGTGGTTGCCCAAGACCCGCAAAACTTTACAACCTATAATCCTATTGATATTAAATAAGGCAATATCAGGAAATAAATTATGGGATTTTTGTCAAAGGCAAAAGAGCTTCTCTCCGCCAGTTATGCTACGGGCTACATGCTCGCGCAATATTGCGTGCCGAATATTCCGGTGGTAAAGCCTGTTCTCGCGCGCGTGTCGGGGGTTATAATTGGGCCGCTTGCTATGGGCGTTATCAAAGCCAATGACTTCGCGCAGGAAACGGCATTTCGCTGGCGCACCAAACGGATGCTCGGCGCTATGCCGGAAGCGGAGCCTTGCGAGCTCAATCTCGTAAAAGCATTTGGCGCTGTGCATTTTAAGGGCGATTTTTTAAGTAAAAATAACATCTCGGCCATATTCAAAGATGCAGCGCTTTATAATCTTTATGAGAATGGTCATATCTTGGCGCAAGCGCCGGGCTGCCCTGTTAGTGGTGCGCACCCTGAAAGAGCGCAAGCTGTAGAGGATGCTTTTGGTAATATGGCCGCCGCTGCGTCCGATGCGCTCTTGCCCTCTGGGATCATAAATGATTGGCCTGTAAAAGAGTCCGCGATTGTTGTCGTATATAAAGATGAAGCTGGCGCCACTTTGAGCCGCGCATTTTATACTGCGCACGAAATATTCTCTATCGAGGAAATGCCGCAAGAGGCTTTGCTTGCTGTGCAGACAAGCTACATAAATATGTTCGATCCGCGTGATGTGACGGGGCAGCGCTATTTTGCTGTAGAAAAAGCGCCAGAAAATCTTGCGCTTAGGAGCGCCGCACTTCCTGTTGTCGATTATAAATGGGCGTTGGAAGATCCGGGCTTTTAATTATCCGGCCAAAGAGCGGATAATCTTTTTAACATCTTTCATGACATCTTCTGGATGCTCTCCGTTTTTTTGGCTTTGAGCAGTGTTCTCGGCCTCGAAGCGGCGAAATAGGCTGGAAAGGCGCGTGTGAATTTCGCTATAGCTCATGATGATATGTTCCGTGCCGATACCTTTTTCTAAAACGGCGGCGGCGGCATTAACGCCGTAAGCAATAGGCTGGACGGCGCAAGGGACGTGCTTTTCTGCCTCAACAGAGGCCGTAACATCTTTATGACGATCGCCGATATACCATACAACATCCTCGGCCGTGATCTTGATTTTTAACTTGCGCAGGGCAAGCAAGATCGGCTCAGGATTTGGCTTGGAGTAGCGGATATCTTCGCGGAAAATAGACGCGCTGAAAAATTGATTGAAGTCGAATTTGTCCATGATTTCATGGCCGTAGCCTTTTCCTAGGCCGTTGCTGACCACGGCCATTGGTATATTTTTTTCCTTGAGGAGCTTTAGAACCTGATAGATGCCGGGGCAGGGCTCTACGATTTGCTCTACGGGCTTGCGGCGGACGCGGTGAATGGCGCGGTGAACCAGAAGGCGCGGCTTTTTCTTTTGACGCTCTGCTGTTTCTTCAATGGGGAGAATGGGGCCTTTCGCGCCGCGTTTGAAAAGCCAGCCAAAAAATTTGGAGATGCGATACGCTCCATCATCCATCTTTTCCATGACGTGCAAAAGCTGCGGGTTCAAGTGGCGAACCGATGTGCCGTCCATGTCAAAAATGACGATTGTTGGTTTTTTCAGGCTCATAAATGGTTTCCATTCGTTTATTTAGTGCACGTATATATATAGCGTATTACGTAAAATATCAAGTGTTTTATGTGCGCCATACTCTATAGCATAGTTTTTTCACGCACTGCAAAACCAAATCGGCCAGATGAGTGCAGGTTTAACTCACGCGGGATTAGAGGGCTACGGCGCTAAAATGCTGGAGGCGCTTTAACCTTGTAGATCTCGAATCGGAATGTATAAAATTTTACGCTTTCTTAAGGATATGGTAATATAATCATAGTGAATAATAAGAATAATTTTAACGGTATTAAGGTGGTTATAATGGTTGATATGTCGGAAAGCGCTCCCGCACAAGGCTTGGTTGAAAGCGATATCTTGCCGTTTCTTGATAATAACTCCCCCAAAGCCGCCGATGATCCTATGGGCACAGTCATGAGCTTTTTGAATGCTGGTTTGATGTTCGGCGCGATGGGCACAATGCTGGACGCCGTTGATATGCAAGTCGGCGCAATGCCAGCCGGTACCGGTTTCGAGGCCATGCAGGCCGAAATGCGCAATATGGCGCCTGCGCCTACCGCGCCAACTATGAACGGCCCGCAAACCCTCATGACCCCAGGCATGGGCGGCCCTAGCTAAGCCTCAATAATTTTCGCATAAAATAAGAAAAAACTGGCCATATTCCTGCCAAATGCTCTATATATAAGCCCAATATGAAACAGGCCGTAAAAATAGAAGAGCCGCAGGGAGAAAGTAAATCCGCCTCATTATTGAGCCGCGTGAATATTCCTGCCGATATGAAGTGCTTTA
>JBBKXC010000270.1:0-6163 GCA_037969275.1 Bdellovibrionales bacterium
TAGTGTTTATGAATAAATCTGTCGTGCAGCTTTGGCCTAAAAGCCAAATAGCGTATGAGCTTGTTGGTATTGAGGCGTCCTTGCCCGGTGAGGGGCTTGTATTCGATAAACTCACGGCAACCGCTAAGGATGGCCGCATTGTATTTTCCGGTTCGATCATTAATTTGACGCATATCGAGACAGCTGTTCCAATGATGGAGGTTGTTTTGCGTGATGGGGTGGGCGGTGATGTCGGCGTAATACGCATTGAGCCACCAGCCAAGCGCATTGAAGCCGAGGGCGTTTTGCCATTTGAGGCCACGCTGGATGATCAGCCGCAGGCCACGCAGATTTTCCTGCGCTTTACTTTAAGCGGCGCTTCGGCGGTTGTCATTAAAATTGACGAAGCAGACGGCGGAAATAGTCCAGCTCCTCACGCTGACGAAACAGCTCACCCGAGCGATCACGGAGGATCCGCAGAATCTCCTCCACACGCTTCCGCTCCGCCTCATCAGGAATCTTCACATTAGAATCAGGGAATGGCCCGTTTTTATCGCCGCCTTCTTGGCCGGGGCCAATGGGGCGTCCTAACGGATCATATTGACCGCCCGGCGCTTGGCCGAAACGCTGGCCAAATCCGCCGCCCGGTTGCCCTTCACCAGGGTCGCCGCCCGCCATCTCTTCCATACGCTTAGAAAGCTCGTCCTGCATTTCCTTTTGGGCTTCGCTCAGATATTCAATTGCTTGCTCTTGATGGGGGATGGATTGATCTGGTCGGCTAATCTCGAGATTATTCGATGAAGAGAACATTTCACGCTCGGCGAGTCCCATTTTTTCAGGGATTTTGCCGAGATAGGCATCGGCATCAAGGAGTAGCTGTCCAAGTACATAGCGCAGCGCCTCTTGCTCGGCGCGGTTTAGCTTCGTATCGAGCGCGGGTTTGGGTTGCGGCCTATCCTTGTTCGAAGGGGGCGGCGGCAGATTTTCAAGTCCCCATTGCATAAAGAGCTCAATATTGGGCGGCAAAAGACTGCCGAAATCTTTTTCTTCGGTGAGGCGCTCGTAATCATCCTTTTGGTCTTCTGTTTGCGTGAGTAGCTCGCCTTGCCGATCAATGAGCTGTTGCAACTCGCTGACGCTCTCGCTCATAAATTGCATATCTTCTGGCATCGGCAGCGCCATATTCGGATTGAGCATATCGAGCATACGTTGGAGCTGAGAGAGCATTTCTTGCGCTTTGCCCGTATTTTTGTCATGCATCTCCATTTCCATTTGATCAAGAAAACGGGAAAGTGATTCTGGGTCCATTAGCTCCGTCAACATATCGGGCGTAAGGAGCAATTCTTCGCCTTCCGCAAAGCGTTTGCGCAGCTCTTTTTCAAATTCCGATAGATATTGCGCCATTGCCTCTTTCATCTCCGCCATGAGTGTAGAGATTTGTTCATCTGTAATCTCGGGATTACGCAGTGCGCTTTCTAGGGCCATATTGGCATAGCGCAGATTACGCGCGGCAATGCTGAGGTCGCCATCCTCAATACGCAGCGCGGTATCCCAGAGCAAGGACATGACGGCGCGGGTATGTTTGAAGCCCGCATCTTGATTTGCCGCTGAGTAATGCAGGCGCGCCGCCGCAACGCGCAAGGAGAGGAAAACGACAATGTCGTCTTCGAAATCTTGCGGAAAAGCTGCTATTTTCTCAAGCTCGTTCTGTACCAAGCGCGCCGCGCTAATGGGCGACCATGCAAGCTCTTTACGCAGGGCTATAATTTGGCGGGAGAGGGGATGTTTGAATTCGCGCTCCGGCAAAATAAGCGTTACGGGCTCGAGTTTGCTTTGCTGGCCAGTCTGGTCTGTGACAATGAGTTCAATCTTTACAGGCAACCCTGCCCATGGATTATGCGTGAAATCATAAACGGGCGAAATCTTGAAATCTTGACCCGCGGGAGACATAACCGAGCGCTCTTGCTCTTCTTCAAAACCTAGCGGAGCATCGCTGACCAGTGGATCGAGGCGCAGGCGCATGGTGAGTGTTTTTACGCCGTAATCATCTTGAATACTGAGCGGAAATTGCACTTGCCCATCAGCGAGAATTTTGGGCTCTTTATTACTTGGGACTGGCGGCGGCTCTTTAAGCGCATGACCGGGTTTGCTGCCATCGGCAAGCCGCGGGCCTTGCACTTCGCCTTCCTCAAGATCTTGCATAAATGCTTTGGCCTGAATATTTCCAAGCGCTGCTTTGTGCTTGTCTTCAAGGTCGGTGCGCTCTTTTTCAGTTAAATCCTGAAAGACGATTTGTGGGTAATGGTCAGGAATAATGCGGTAGCGTAGGCCGTAATTACTAAAGAAGAACTGTTTTACTTTAAGGGTGTAAACATCGTCCTCTGCATAATTTTCAGGAAGCTCCAGCGTCCATTCGCTCTCGAAGCCGCCATCTTCAACGGCGTCTAGAGCGCGTTTCTCGCCTTGCGTTACTATATAAGGGTGCATCAGGGCGTTTGCCATCAAAATGCGAATTTGGCTGCCCACAGGAATATCGACGGTGTCTTTTATATCGCCTGTTGTTTGCAGCACTTTTTCCGCAAGGCCGGTATATTCCGGCGGGGTGATGGTCACGATCACAGGCGGCAGATTGCTTTGTGCACCATACCAATCAAGCGGGATGAGCCCTTGAATAATGCGGTTGCTCGCATGTGGCCCTGCTACCATAATTCCTGTCATAAAAACTATAAGGGCAATCAGGCGAAGGCCGTAAGGATCTTTATCGGAAAGAAACGCGCTCCAGCGTGTGAACTTTACATTGTTAATTGCACGCTCACGGCGCTTTTTCTCCATGACCCAAAGCTGCCATGTTTCTGGGCGCGCCGCGCTACTTGGCACATCGTCCTTTTCGGAGATTGGGCGGTGGTGCAAGTCGCTCTCGATTTCAAGGCGGCGGTTAATCTCTTTCTCGCGGGGAAGCTTAAAATTGCGCAGATCACGAAATAGAAAATAGAGCGCCCCTGCGCTAAAGATGGCGCTGGTTGCATATAAACCCGCTTGTTCGAATATGGCGGGGACTTGCAGCATCCATAGGCCGCAGAAAAATAGCGTCCAGAAGAATATACGCCAAAATGCATGCGTGAATTGCTCTAGGCAGATAACACAATAGGCGAAAGCCCGCTTTGCCTTATATAAAAGCTGGCGGTATTCGCTGGAAATATGGATGTTATGCGGTTTTTGCGTCATGTATCCAATGAGGTGAGCTTGTTATGAACCGAGCCAGTCCGGTATGTCCTCGCCCTTCATTATATCCGATAAATCTTGTCTTTGGCGAATGATTGCTACTTTATCACCATCAACCATGATTTCGGCTGGCAGCGGGCGTGAATTATAGTTGGATGCCATGGAAAAACCGTAAGCACCAGCGCTGTGAATGGCAACAAGTTCGCCGTCATGCACTTCGGGCATTTCGCGGTCTATGCCAAATGTATCGCCGCTTTCGCAAATCGGACCAACGACATCATAGCTTTTTTCTGGTCTATCGAGATTGGCGACCGGAGTGATGGCGTGATACGCCTCATATAATGTTGGGCGGATGAGATCATTCATGCCCGCATCAAGCACAAGAAAGTTGCGATCACCCGTTTCTTTGGTGTAGGTGTTCTCAGCTAATAATATGCCAGCATTGCCAACCATATAGCGCCCCGGTTCCATTTGAATCTCGGTATCAAGGGGCAGAACAATATCGCGCACCCAATTGGCGTAATCCTGTAGATCAAGCAATTTTTCATCATCATAGCGAATAGGGAAGCCGCCGCCGATATCAAGACGCTCAACTGTGTGGCCTTGCGCGCGCAGCTCGATAACCATCTCGGAGAGAATTTCGAAGGCAGGCTTGAAGGCTTCTACTTTGGAGACTTGCGAGCCGATATGCATGGAAAGCCCGACGGGATTAACATGGGGGAGTTCCTGCGCGATTTTATAAATTTCGAGAATACGTGCGGCGCTCAGGCCGAATTTATCGCGTTTGCGCCCAGTGGAGATTTTATGATGGCCGCCCGCGTTGATATTCGGGTTCAGACGAAAAACAACATCGGCAATTTTGCCCATTTCGCCAGCGACATTATTCACCTGATAAAGCTCGGGCACAGATTCGATATTGAGTTGGTGAATGCCCGCCTCAAGGCAGGCTTTAATCTCGGGCGTGACCTTGCCGATACTGGTAGAGATGATCTTATCGCTGCTAAATCCAGCCTTTAAACCCTTGAGCAACTCGCCCTCGGAGACAATCTCAAGTCCGCTGCCTAATGTCTGGAGGAGGTGCAGAATGGCGATATTCGTATTGGCCTTGCAGGCATAACATAGAAGCGGTTGGCGATCTGCGGGGAGCGCTTGCTCCATCGCATTTTTCAGCGCGTTATATTGGCCTCGGATATGGCTGGCCGAATAGATATAGGCAGGCGTGCCGAAACGCTGCGCCAGATCGGGCAGGGCAATATTATCGGCGTGCAGGACACCGTTTTTAACTTGGAAACCACTCATAACAATAATTTACCGTGGCATTGTGGCAGCAGGGCCGCCGCGTGGTAGAGGGTCAGTGCGCATATCGGGGTATGTGTGCGGATGAGCAGGGTCACCATCTACGCTGCCCGGCTTTACGCCGCAAGCGGCAATAAATGAGCAGGAAAGTAGAATGAGCAGCAGGTTTTTCATCGAAAATCTCCTTAATTCGTAACATATTTCAGTAATATAGGAGGCGCCTTCAAAAACAAAGACAAAAACTAGCGATACTTTGTTTTCATTAACCTTTTTATCGGGGGAATATGATATTTTGTTGAAATAGCAAAACAATCTTAACATTTATCACGGCATAATAGAGCATGCAGGAAACTCAATCGGGACGGGCGCTGGAAAGCATATCACAGGATCAACTGGATGCGCTTGTGCGGCTGCATAACCGATTTCTGGATGGGCGGCTTGGCGGACGGCGCGCGAGCTTGAAAAACACTGATATGAGCGGTCTTACTCTGAAAGGCCAGAATTTACGCCAAGCGAATTTTATGGGCTGCGTTATGATTTCTATGGATCTCTCAAACGCTAATTTTCAAGAAGCCTCGCTTTATGCGTGCGATCTCAGCGATGCCAATCTGGATAATGCGAAGTTTATTCGCGCCGATTTACGCGGCGCGCGCATTGAAAATGCCTCGATGGAAAATGCCAATCTCGAAAAGGCAGATTTACGTATGGGCGGCATTACGGATGGGACGGGCGGCTATGACGTTGGCCGTGCGGTGAATTTCAGGGGCGCTAATCTGAGCGGAGCAAAACTCGCGGGCTCTATGGCTATTCAGGCCGATTTTTCTGATGCAATTATGGCGGGTGCCAATATATCAGGCGCTGACCTTAGTAATGCGCAGTTCGAAGGCGCGGATTTATCGGACGCCGAGATAACGGGCGCTAAATTTGGCGGCGCTAACCTGCGCTCGGCTATCCTAACTGGTGTAGCTATGGCTGATTTAAGGTTGGCCAATGTTGATTTGAATGACGCGATTACTGATGAAAATATTGGCAGATCGGTTTCCGAGCTGGATGAGCCATTGGCCAATTTGATTGAAAAGCATAAATCATGGGTCGAGAGCGCCGGAAAAAATGGCTCTCAGCTTGATTTAAGTGCGATTGACATGCGCTTTCTTAAAACGCTTAAAAGTGAGAAGCTCACGGCCATTAAGGCTATTGGGGCTAAATTCTTCGGGATGAATCTTTATAAAGTGCAGTTGCAAAGTGCGACGCTGGATAAATCGGATTTTCGTAATTGTGATCTCATGGAGGCCGATTTACGCGGTTCTAGCTTTAAGGGCGCGCAATTCTCGCACTCAAATATGAAGGGTGCTAATTGTAGCGCGCTTATGTTTGGCGGTGGCAGTAGCACTAGGCGCTTTAGCCCGTGCGATTTTTCGGAAGCCAAAATGCGCTATACCGAGCTTAAGGGCGCCCAGCTTAAAGATGCGGTTTTTTATGGTGCTGATCTGTCTTATGCCGATTTATCGGATTGCGATTTGCGCGGCGCCGATTTTACGGGCGCTATACTCAATAAAACCATAATGGACGGCGCGCAGACCGATGGCGCGATCATCGAGCGCGATGAAGCGCGGCCTGTTTTTAGGATGGGCGGCCATAAAGCTGACGAGGATTAGGGTTTTTCCAT
>JBBKXC010000271.1:0-2580 GCA_037969275.1 Bdellovibrionales bacterium
TTTTTAGCGATAATATTGCCGATTAGCGACGGATGCCGAGGCTAGCAATAAGATCAGTGTAGCGCTTTTCATTTCTTTTCTTAAGATAATCAAGCAGCTTACGGCGTTTAGCAACCATAGCCAAAAGGCCGCGGCGTGAGTGCAAATCTTTTTTGTGGATCTGCATGTGCTCTGAAAGCTCGTTAATACGTGTTGTCAAAACAGCCACTTGAACTTCCGGTGAACCGGTATCGTCTTTTTTCGTGGCGTATTTTTTAATGACTTCTAGTTTCTTTTCTGCGTTAAGCGACATCTTTAATTTCCTTTTCTATAGGTTAAATACACGAACGGGTTTTATCGTCGGCCCAGTTATTTCGACTAGCGCTATGGCTCTATCGCCATTCATCGCCAGAACCGGATCATTCGAGGGCTCGGGGAGCCTGCCAAAATCACCTTTTGAAATAAAGGACAGGCTTTGCCCGTTCTTCAATTTCGAAACCTCCATGTCATTTACGGGCAAAGCCGGGATATCGTCCAGCGGAGCCTGCAGAGGCATCAAAACATCTTCAAGGGCGGCACTATTGCCCATATTTTCTAAAAGTTCAAGTGAAATCGCGTTCTCGAGCGTGAAATACCCAACCGCCTCGCGGCGTAGCGCTGTGATATGTCCGCATGAGTCCACTTTTTCGGCTATATCGCGGCCAAGGGCGCGCACATAAGTGCCCTTACCGCAGTGTACGCGAAAGTCGGCATCATCGGCGCGCGCTTCCAATAGTATAAGGCTGTGAATTTGTACATGGCGGCTTTTCATCTCGATGTCTTCCCCAGCGCGCGCCAGATCATAAGCGCGCTGACCATCAATTTTGATGGCGGAGTATTTTGGCGGAATTTGCGTGATGTCCCCGATGAAATTGCTAAGAATGGCTTCTATTTGCGCATGAGTCGGGCGTATATCGGATGTTTTGATGATCTCGCCTTCGCTGTCTTCTGTGTCGGTAGCTTCGCCCCATTTCACCGTAAAGCTATAGGTCTTATCAGCATCTTGCACGTAGGGGATAATTTTAGTGGCTTCGCCAAGGGCGAGGGGTAGGATGCCTGTTGCCAGAGGGTCAAGCGTGCCTGCATGGCCACATTTCTGCGCCTCCAAAATACGGCGCACGCGGCCCAAAGCTTGCGTGGACGTCAAACCTTGCGGCTTGTCCAGATTGATCCAGCCATGAACCGGATTGCCTTTTTTGCGTCTGGCCATGATTTATTCGGAGTCGTTTTCATCGTCTTTGTGAAGGCCACGCAGCAAATCATCGATTTTTTGCACTTCATCAAAGGTCATATCAACGCGGAAAGAAAGTTTGGGGGTGAACTTCATGTTCATCTGGCGGCCTAGCTCTTTTTGAAAAACGCGGGCTTCGTCATTCAGGGCAGGGAGGACGGTATCAATATTTTCGCCGCCAAGGGGCATTACAAATACAATGGCATTACGCATATCGGGGGAAACCCGCACTTCGCTTACGGTAATTTGCTTGGCATCCAGCAACGCTTCATGCGCAAAATGGCCTCGCGCCATAGTTTGTGCGATAATTTGCTTAAGCTGCTCGCCTACGCGGAGCTGGCGCTGCGTAGGCTCGTTTTTATTCGTGCGGTGTTGTCTCATTGCTACTCTTAATTTTGTTCTTACTCAACCGTACGCGCTTCGGTGATCAACTCGTAGCATTCGATGATGTCGCCTTCTTTCAAGTCTTCATAGCCTTCAAATGCCATACCGCACTCTGTGCCTTCTTTAACTTCTTTGACTTCATCTTTAAAGCGTTTCAGCGTTTTGAGCATGCCTTCATGGATCACAACATCGTCACGGAGCAAGCGAACCTTGTTACCGCGGCGTACTGAGCCTGTCTCGACAATACAGCCTGCAATCTTACCGACTTTGGTAATGTTGAAGACCTGTAGAGCCTTCGCCTGACCAATATACTCTTCGCGAATAACCGGAGCGAGCATGCCGGAGAGAATGGCTTTAGCATCATCAATAACGTTGTAAATGACGTTGTAATAGCGAATATCAACGGCGTCACGTGTGGCAAGCTGGCGTGCTTGGGCCCCAGCGCGGACGTTAAAGCCGATAATCAAGGCACCAGAAGCACTCGCTAGCGTAACGTCGGATTCGGTAATACCGCCAACGCCCGAGTGCAGAACCTGTATCTCGATACCAGTGTTTTCCTCTACCATTTTAGCGAGTGACCCTGCAATGGCTTCAACCGAACCATGTACATCTGCTCTGATGATAACAGGCAGTTTTGTGCTAACGCCGATTTCGCGCTCTTGGATAAGGTCCTCGATTGTGACGCGGTTTTTAACATTATGCGCCGCTTGAATTTCACGTTTTTTGTGTTGGCGGTAACCGCTAATTTCGCGAGCGTGGCTTTCGTCTTTTACAACAATCAAATTATCGCCAGCATGCGGAGCAGCGTTTAAGCCAAGAACCTCGACAGGCATGCCGGGGATCGCTTCGCTAACATTCTGGCCTTTATCATTATAAAGCGCCTTAACCTTACCCATTTCAGCCCCAGCAACGAAAACATCACCAACGCGAAGCGTTCCTTTTTGGAT
>JBBKXC010000272.1:0-3631 GCA_037969275.1 Bdellovibrionales bacterium
CTTTACAAGCATTTCGGCATTACGAGCGAAGCCGTGGTTGAGGCCGTTAAGAAGAAGCTGGGCTAATCATTCCCGCAATCAATAAAAAAAGCCGCTCGGATGAAGCGGCTTTTTTACTGTGTTCTTTAAATTATTATAGCGCCGCGTCAGGCTCGGCATTATTGGTAACAACCATAACCGGCTCATTCGGTGCGAAGCCTTGCTCCAGGGCGCTCAATAGCGCGGCCTGATTACCAATTACAACAATGTTCATCGCGTTAAAAAGCGCCGCGTTTAAGGCAATAACCTCACCACGTTCATCCGCGCTAACGCTGCCCAAATTTTTAGCAATATTTCCAACGGCGTTGACGATAGTGGCTATTTCATCGCCATGTTCGAATTTTCCAAACATTGGAATATTCTTACTGAAGGCTTTGAAAATTTTACCGAGCCTATTTCCAACATCGCTATCAATATCGTTTATTGGTGGATTTGTGAGCGTGCTTGAAAGCACCGCGACATCCATATTGAGGCTAACAAAATCACTATCATGCTGCAGCATATTGGCCACCTTGACGATTTCGCCGCACAAACTTTCCTTATTCTCGGATGACCCGAACAGCTCTACATTATCTTTTAAAAAATCAGCGACTTGATCGTTGAGTGGATTTACGGACATTTTTTACCTTCATATTTTATTCATAAAGAAGGTTTTATATATGACCAATTGAATTATTACAAATTGTAATTATATTAAGCTGCGGAATTGACCTTTGGGGCTGATCTCTATAAATAAAAAGGCAATTCATTCAATAAACAAACGAGGGGCTATAAGAATGACTGTCAGAGTTGCCATTAATGGTTTTGGGCGTATCGGCCGCCTTGTTGCGCGCGCAATAGTCGAATCCAAACATACGGATATGGAGCTCGTTGCGGTTAATGATCCCGGCGGCAATTTCTTTCCCCTACTCAAATATGATTCTGTTCATGGTCGCGCGCCCTTTGATGTTGTGCGCGATGGCCCTAATGGCATTCTTATTGATGGCAAGGAAGTGCACCGCTTCCGCTGCCGTGACCCGCAAGAGCTTGATTGGGGCCGCGAAGGCGCGGACATCGTGTTTGAATGCACGGGTAAATTCAATGACCGCGAAGGCTCGCAAGTGCATATTGATCGCGGCGCAAAAAAGGTTTTGATCTCCGCCCCCGCTAAAGATGAAGACCTCACCGTTGTTTATGGTGTGAACCATGATTTGCTCAAAAAAGAACATAGAATCGTCTCCAATGCGTCTTGCACGACGAACTGCCTAGCACCAATGGCCTATGCTTTGCACAATGAAATTGGTATCGAGCGCGGCTTTATGACGACAATTCACGCCTATACAGGCGACCAAAACACTGTCGATTCTTCGCACAGCGATCCTTACCGCGCGAGAGCTGCAGCGATCAATATGATCCCGACAACTACAGGCGCGGCCAAAGCCGTTGGCCTTGTTTTGCCGGAACTGGACGGTAAGCTTGATGGCGTGTCCATCCGCGTTCCTGTGCCTAATGTTTCACTCGTTGATCTTAAATTCGTGCCCTCCAAGGCTGTGACTGTTGAGGACATTAATGCTGCCGTTACCAAATACGCCAATGGCAAGCTTAAGGGCATTCTTGGCGTTTATAGCGATCCTTGCGTCTCCAGCGATTTTAATCATGATCCGCATTCCTGTATGTTTTCATTAGAGGGCACCAAGATTGTTGATGGCGGACTTGTACGTGTGATGGCTTGGTATGACAATGAATGGGGTTTTTCAAACCGTATGATTGACACCGCGCTTAAAATGCATGATGTCGGCTACTAAAGAGCGGCCTCATTTATTTTTCACAAAAAGCAATTTTATTACCCGAGAAAGTATTTGACCGGGCAATAGCGTATCTCTATATCTGAAGGTCTAAACCGTTCTCCGTGGCGAAACCCGGTCTTGAAATTTCGATTTCAGGCCGGGTTTTTTAGTGCCTTAGCATGTGTTTTGTTTAAAAACCTGCCATAATAGAGGCATGGTCGGCTCTATTGGAAATTCATCAGTTTTTATTGTGCCCGCTCTGCAAAGTGGCGGCGCTAAAGCTTCGCCAGTGACGTCGGCTTCACGCGACCTCACGGAAGAAGAACAAAAAGAGGTGCAGGAGCTTAAAATTCGCGACCAAGAAGTTCGTACGCATGAAAGCGCGCATAAAACAGCGGGCGGCCCTTATGCAGGTTCGATAAGTTTCGAAACGCAAACCGGGCCAGATGGCCGTGAATACGCCATTGGCGGCGAAACGCAGATAGATGCATCCCCCATTCCAGGCAAGCCCGACGCAACCATCCGTAAAATGGATATAGTCATTCGCGCTGCTCTTGCTCCGGCCGAGCCATCTTCTCAGGATTACGCTGTAGCCAGGGCAGCGCAGCAAGCACGCATCGCGGCGCAAAAAGAACTTAATGAGCTGCGAGAAACCGAAAAAACAGAGAAAAGAGAGTCCGCAGCCAATCCAGATAAGCCATTGACAAATCTAGCTCTTTTGAATGAGCAGCGTGAGGAAGAAGGCGGACGTTATACATCTATGGCTTCTGATGCCGCTGCCTTGTATACCACCCCCAAATAATTTCCATATATGCTTAACTTTTTATTGAAAATAATGTTGTATTGCGCTATAGTTTGTCTATGGTAACAAATCTTGCAAAACGCGCTATGACCACTATGGGTCAAAAAGCATGCATCGTCATCGATCATCTGGTTGAGGCTTTGGGGGCTGACGCTTCATCATCCCTACGCCGTGCACAAATACTGGTTGATATCGACCAATATCCAGGCTCAACACAGAGCGCAATCATGGATCGCCTCAATGTTCACAAATCCGCGCTAAACCGCGAGATCGAATGGCTTTTTAATTATGGCTGCGTCATGTTTCAAGAAAATAGCGCAGATGGTCGATCAAAACAGATTTATATCTGCGGCTATTCCAAGAAGAGTTTGGACGCAGCACTCGATTATTGTGAGGGATCGCACGAAAAGCTAAAATTTTTCTTGCATAATACTTCAAAAACTCTTAAACAAGAGAAATCAACCCTTCGTGATGCGAAGATCGTGGCTTCTTTATACGAAAAGAAAGAGGCCGAGAAACAGGACGTAATGAATGCTTTGTACGATGGTGGAACCTCCACAGACTACCGAGCGTTGAATAAATTAGTAGAAACTGGAATTGTAACTGAAGATGCTTAAACTGAGTGACACCGCTGCAAATACTTTTAGCCATGGACTGGAAATGTCTTTTGGTGCGAGCGCTGCTAACACTATTCGTTTCTATAAGCCTGAAACACTTCTTGCTGCTAATCGTCCGATCGACACTTTTGAATTGGCTGCTTCAATGCCCAAGACACCTGTTGTTACGCTGCCTTTCGAATTATCCGCAGCTTAATACCCCCTATTCCCCCTAGTAACGCTTGTCCTTAGCCGATTCTTTGGCTATAAATTCTATGCATTTATAGATTCAAAAAATATGGAGTGGATATGTCACGTCAAGAACAACACGCAAAAATTTCCGAAGGCAAAGGCTTTATAGCCGCATTGGATCAAAGCGGCGGATCAACGCCTAAAGCTCTTTTACAATATGGCGTGGAAGAAAACGC
>JBBKXC010000273.1:0-3465 GCA_037969275.1 Bdellovibrionales bacterium
GGTAGAGGCGCTTGAACGAAAAAGAAATACATGACCAGCATCATAGGAATAGTGGCAACCAGATAAGTCCGCGCCCCTTGGAAATCCGCCTCCGGTATCAAAAGAAAGCTCAGCAGCAAGGTCAGCGTCATCAACACAGCCGTAATCACATACCAGATATTGGCAACATGATTAAATAAATGCGAGCCGCGCAAAATAATCCAAAGCACCGCCGGCACAGAAATCCAGAGCGCCGGAAGTAACGCCATAGCGTAGGCAAATTGATCCTCAAGCAAATATTTCTCGAAATCATCTTTTTTAAAGGCGATGCCGACAACCGAAGAAACATAAGTTAAAGCCAGCACCGGAAGATAACGCCGCGTCAGCACAGGAACGAAATGTTTTGGCAATATCCGATCAGGAGCGCCGCGCTCTAAATGAATTCGCGGAGTTTTCCTCGGGGTTTTCCTCTGCTGGGGCCTAGGTTTCTTTCTCAGCTCCGCACTCATTTCTTACCCTTGGCCTTTTTACACGGATAATATTGATAAAGTGCCATAGCCACCGCAGGCGCAGCCGTGAAGGCGCCATGCTCTTGCTTATGTTTAAAAAGATAGCTGTAAACCTGCACATGCAGCGTCTCTAGCGTTACTTCTTCAGCCACGCAAAAATCAATACTGGGGGGCGCGCCGAGTGAGCGCAAAAGATTGTGATAATCGAGAATTCCGGCGATATAAGCCTGACAGGCGATATGACCACCAATAGCAAGCTCCTTACCCTTTTCATCAACGCCGCAAACATGCAGGAGATATGAGCCGGAAAATTGCGCCGCTTTGGCTGGCATCGGCATGATAGAAAGGAATAGAGCGATAGTTACGCAGCCCAATGCCATGGATCGCCGCGCTTTTCTTGCCCGCCTGCGATCACATGAAAAGTTACCCATCCGCGTTTTTCTTCAATTGCTCAAGAATGGCAAAAGGTGAATCATCCTTATGCTTGGCTTCGGCAACCATCATGGTTTGCTTGTACTCTTTGCCTTTTGGATTGCCGCGGCGCTCACGCTTGCCTTTGGATTTATCTTTATCCTTATTAGAATTATGGTCTTTTTTGCCATCAGGCTTTTGATGATTGGAATGCGGCTTATTATCTGCCTGCGGCTTCTTGATGTAAGGCTTTTCTTTTTCATTCGCCTTGCCGCGCTTCAACCTGAACGTCGCAAGTGCTGGCTTTTTCTGCTCTTCCGGTTTTTGTGCCTCGGGAGCAGGTGTAACGTCTTCTGCGGCTGGCGCAACGGGAATAACAGGCGTTTCAGGGGTATCGGCATTTGCCTCATCGCCTTTAGCGGCTACAGCCTCTTGCGGCGCGTCCATATTTTCCACAAGGGCGCTCTCGATACCGGCGGCGATACTAGGACCCCCTCCGGCTAGAAGCGCTTCGTCTTCCTGCGCTTTTTTATCATCGGCAGGGTCGTGAATTTTTGTGTGCCCCATCGCCTCTAAAACGGCGTAGAGGTCTTCGATAGGAGAGCCAAGCCATTCGGCCATTTTGTGCTGCGCTTGAAATTTGCCTTTATCAGCGGCGTCATAAACGGCGCTAATAACGCGGTCGAGCATATCAATGCGGATTGCACGTCCGCCATAAACCGGATAGCCGATTGATTGATAAAAATCGCGGTCGATGCTGGCCTCTTCCACTTTTTGCGAAACGATTCCGTCTTTCGGCACTTCCATCGGCAGGCTACGCCCATGATGAAAACCCCAAAGCAGTGCACGCAAACGAACGGCGGCAGGCTTATTTAGCGCTGGAAGAAAAACAAGAATCGGCCCGAGCTTAATTTTCTTTGCGCGCAAAACCGCGCGATCTTCTGGCGTAAGCGTTGCAATTGCACTTTCAAGCGTCTCACGCGGAATAACGCCCATGCTCTCATAAACTTTGGATACAATGTCATGCACCTCGCCCTCAAGCCCCTCTTTATCCTCCAGGATGACAAGAGGCTCCAGCACAGTTTTGATATGGGCATCAAGCCAGCTTTGCAAGAAAGCCTTCACAGCCTCTTTATCGGCGCCGCCAAGGGTATCTGATTCAATAATTTCCAGCACAGGCTTAAGCAATGCGCTGCCTTTTTGTAGGCGTGCGACAGGCTCGCCGGGAAGAGGACTACCGACCTTTTGTTGCCAGAGAAGAGTGCTATCCTCTTTCAGGCTGATCTGTTCAGGTTTTGCGTTTAGTAACATGATTATTTTTTATTAACGGAAAGCCTCAGCAATGTCCAATTAAATACGGCATAAATTCGCAGAAAAACTTAGACACGGAAAGTTTGGGACGCATGCCGCCGTGAAGCTACACGCGCTAAACAGCGCGGCGCAAAAACGGCACATCAGGATTCTGCGCCAGTGTGAATTTTATTTCACGCGCAAAAATTACATATGCCGACATGCGGCATTCCCATCTTAAAATACTGTTCACAATCCCCCTCGTGTCGCGACACTTTATACTTACGCCCGCAACCTCTTTTTTTTACAAATTGAGCGCTGAGGTAGCTTCTCAATCATTATTTACCGTTTTTCGGTAATTATATTTTAAAAAGTTCCCTGTTCGAACCATTTAATTTTCAAATTCGACAGTAGAGCCTGATTTATTAAATGACAAGTGGCTAATATAGGAATCTTTGCTGCAATGCATAATTTAGTCAGAAAAGGAGAAGCTCACAAGCGGATCTTCGCCTCTTTTCTTGATGCACTCAACCAACTCTTCCGTAGCCTTTTTGAGCATCACCGTGTCTGTTGCGCGAAGCACAATACTTAAACCCAATATACCCGAGCGGAAATGTGGATAACTTCCGACCTCAATGTGATCTTGGTAACATTCCTGAAGTTTCCCGACATCTTCGGCCATTTCGCTTTCGGCCAGCGAGCAAGAAACTGAGGCTGTCTCGACAGGATCACCGCCTACGAGTGATTCGGCCACATGGTCCATCATCGCCTGCATAATTCTAGGCACACCGGCAAAGACATAAACATTTTCAATCTGGAATCCAGGCGCTGCGCTCACAGGATTGGGAATAAGCGTTGCGCCTTCGGGCGTGCGCGCCATTTTGGTGCGGGCGGGTGTGAGTTCTTCAATCCCGTAATAATCTTCTAAAATGCGAAAGGCCTCGTCGTTCACAACAGTCTTTTTTCCAAAAGCCTTGGCTACGCTTTCTGCCGTAATATCATCATGAGTGGGGCCAATGCCACCTGTGGTGAATACGTAATTATGCGCCGCGCGCAATTCATTGAGCGTTTCTACTATCTTGCTCTCTATATCGGGGATAATCCGCACCTCAGCCAGCCTAACGCCTAACTTTCCGAGCTTTTCTGCAATAAAGGCTGTGTTGGTGTCTTGCGTTCGGCCCGAGAGAATCTCGTTACCAATAACAATAACAGCAGCAGTGTAAGTGTCGTCTCCGGTCATTCTTCCTCATCAGCTCAGGCCGCATAATTTCTGTAA
>JBBKXC010000274.1:0-9615 GCA_037969275.1 Bdellovibrionales bacterium
TTTTTAATAATGTTCCTGCAATCAAGCCATAAGGATCACACTATGAAACTACTGACATATTTTATCGGAATTCTTCTTCTGGTGGCACTTGCCGGTTTTACATTTTTTGCCTTGCTGGATGTTCCAGTACAGCAAACGGAAATCCGCATGGAAATTCCAATGGAAAGCCTAACTAATGCGTCTTAATGTTACCCGCGTCGCCGCCCTTGCCATATTGGCACTCCCAACTCTGAATACAGGCGTATATGCCGACGAAATAAGAGACAGCTCGAACCTTCGCCCAGAAATTCTAAGAGTTAATACGAAAAAGATTGAATCCCTTGGGCTATATGAAACGCCCAATGACGGCAGTTTAGGCCGCGATCTCTGGGATAACACCCGCCGCTCATTCCTCATGGAATACATGCCGCGCATCCCGCAACCAGATATAGGTTCGCCAGAGCACCAGCGCCTCGTGATGGGTCTTTTGCTCAGCAAAGCTAACGCTGACCTTGTTGAAGAAGATGCCGAATTTGTACCGGGCAAAGATATTCTTACCCTACGCCTACAAAAATTAATGGATGTTGGCGCTTATAAACAGGCCTTTACACTCTATTCGTCCTTGGGCGAAGAGCCGTATCATCCAGAACTGGCGCAAGCTGGAATAACGGCAATGCTCTTTAACGGCGAACGTTCATTAGCATGTCTGGAATATAAAACAGTTCAGGACCGCGACTTCCAAGCCCCGATATGGTCCAATATTTCTGCCTACTGCCACTATGTTATGGGCGATGAAGGCGGAGATGATGGCGCCAGAGCAACCCTTAAGAACTCTGATTTGCCCATTCTGCGCAGCATTGCTGCTAATGATGGCTATAATGCAAGCTATTCCCAAGCGTCATTCGACAAAATGGAGACTTTCGAACGTGCAGTTCTTGCTGGTGAAAAAAGAATCAACTGGCCTGCAATCAATAGCGGCACATTAAAAGCCATGCCTAATGCTTATTTGGGCATGCTTGTGTCAACACCTCCAGCCTCAAAAGCCGATCAATTCGAAGTGCTTATAGAATCAGCGCGGCGCGGCATTGTCGGCCCTACGATTCTCGGCAAGTTTTATACTCAGGTATTTGATGAAGACCTAAGACAGCTTGATAACCCGCAAAATCTAGGGTGGAAACAACTTCCTTATAGCTATGTCATGGCCAAAAAGAGCAAAAATGAGAAGGAAAAATGGGGCTATTTATCCAACGCCTTACCGCTCATGGATAATTATGGCGCCGCAAGCTTCATCCCTTTCGGTGATTTACTCCAGACTATGGACGTTTATCAGGAAAGCACTTCAGTGATGGGCGACGCAGTTAGAATCGTTAAAGCATCCGGCATTAACTTCCCCGGTAAGTGGACAAGATATTACACACAGAATAATCCTCAGAATAAATTCGAAAGTAAAATGCGAGTCTTGGCCAAAATTATGTCAACCACCAGCACGTACAATTCCGAGCAAGATACTGATATTAATGACTATTTCAAAAATGCCGATAATAATACAAAGTATAAATATTTTAATATTATAGAAAATCTTGACAAGGCTGAGAATAATATCCATAATGCAAACGAAATTTATGGTAATGATTTCGGCTTGACATCTACTGAACGTTATGTAATGCCTATGCCTAGTGTGTGGGACCGATTAGTAAATTCAAGCCAGAGTAAAAGGATTGGAGAAACGGTTCTACTTAGTACCGTGATACTTCATCAGCAAAGCCTCGGAGAAATGTACCCGGGACTAGCGAGTGATGTTTTGCAAACCTTCAATACTGTGGGATTAACAAAAACGTCCAGAGCCTTAGCATTTGAGCTAATTCTGGATCAACAATAAAAAAAGGAGATTTACTATGGCTCGTCCAGGTCGTCCAGCAATGCCAAAACCGGATTTACACCCTTTGGTGGATTCATTTCTAGATATGCTCACTACGGAACGTGGTGCAGCAATGAACACTCGTCACGCTTACTGGCGTGATCTCGCGGATGTTTCTTTATATTTGCGTAAAGAAAAAGGCATCGAAATCGATAAGGCTTCAACTGATCAGTTGAAATCCTATCTTAAGGATTTGAGCGAAAAGACGCATAACAAAGGCACGAATAACTCTAAGATCGCTGTTCGTACAGTGGCTCGCCGCCTTTCTGCGCTTCGCCAGTTCTACCGTTATGTTGTATCCGAGGGCATCCGCTCTGAAGACCCAACATCAACAATCGAAAGCCCGAAACAAACACGTACGCTTCCTAAGACTTTGAGCGAGAGCGAAGTTTCACAGCTTATCAAAACAGCCGCCCACTCCGGTTCTGCCGAGAGCATTCGTCTGGTTTGCTTGCTTGAAATGCTTTATGCAACTGGCCTTCGTGTATCCGAGCTTGTTGGTTTGCCACTCTCTGCGATTGGCGAAGACAACCAATTTTTGATGGTTACTGGTAAAGCCGGTCGTGACCGCATGGTTCCACTATCTGATCCTGCTCAAAAAGCTATGAAAGTATACATGGCACTTCGCAAGCAGTTCATTGGCGGCGAAAACCCTGATGTTCAGCAGCAGTGGTTGTTCCCTTCAAGAACATCTATCAGCGGCCATTTGACACGCCAGCGCTTTGCGCAGCTTCTTAAAGACCTCGCACGCGCTGCAGAGATCGACGAAGACCGCGTATCACCGCACATCATGCGTCACGCTTTTGCGACGCATCTTCTTAGCCGCGGTGCAGATCTTCGCTCCGTTCAGAAGATGCTCGGTCATGCTGATATCGCTACAACACAGATTTACACACATATTATTGGTGAAAATCTTAAGAACACTGTTGAAGACAAGCACCCGCTTGCCAAGACAGGCTCTGATAAGAAGTAGTTATCACTAAACATTTTAAAACAGGCAGATTGATTCATTGAAATCATCTGCCTGTTTTGCTATCAATGCACATCCGTAAAAGATAACAATCAAAAAGCCCAACTATGAGCCAACTCGATTTTGAAAAACCAATACTTGAACTAGAAGGCAAAATTGCCGAGCTTCGCAATGTCAGCGGCGATAACGCTGTGCATATTGCCGAAGAGATCACCCGTATGGAAGAAAAGGCAGGGCGTTTGCTCAAGCAAGCCTATGCCAAGCTCACAGCTGCGCAAAAAGTGCAGGTCGCGCGTCACCAGAACCGCCCGCATTTCAAAGATTACATCTACGGCCTTATTCAAGACTTCACTCCGCTCGCGGGTGACCGTAACTTCGCCGAAGACCACGCCCTTATTGGCGGCTTGGGCCGCTTTGCCGGACAAGCCTGCGTTATCATGGGTCAAGAAAAAGGTCATGATACGGATAGCCGTATCAAACATAATTTTGGCATGGTGCGCCCCGAGGGCTACCGTAAAGCGCAACGCCTGATGAAGATGGCAACTCAGTTCCAATTGCCCGTCATAACATTGGTGGATACCGCTGGCGCCTACCCTGGAAAAGGCGCGGAAGAGCGCGGCCAGAGCGAAGCCATTGCAAAATCTATCGAAACTTGTCTGCGCAATAAAACGCCTATTATATCGGTTGTGATCGGTGAAGGCGGATCAGGCGGCGCAATTGCAATTGCCGTGGCCGACCGTATTTATATGCTGGAGCATTCCGTTTATTCCGTCATCTCCCCTGAAGGCTGCGCGTCTATTCTCTGGCGCAGTGGCGAGCATTCCAAAGAAGCGGCCAATGCCTTAAAGCTCACAGCGCAAGATTTGCATTCCCTCAAGCTAATTGATGGAATAATCGAAGAGCCACTTGGCGGCGCGCATCGTCATAAAGCCAACACCATCAAGAATGTCGGTAAGACAATCGAAAAGGCTCTTAGCGAGACCACACCATGGGACGGCTCGACGCTGATTAAAAAGCGCCGTGAAAAATTCCTCAACTTTGGCCGCACACTCTAAATATTCGCAGAAATAAAACCCAGCAG
The DNA here is from genome assembly GCA_037969275.1 of Bdellovibrionales bacterium. Lineage (GTDB taxonomy): Bacteria > Pseudomonadota > Alphaproteobacteria > Micavibrionales > Micavibrionaceae > UBA2638. The sequence goes on from JBBKXC010000274.1 coordinate 3,949, forward strand.
ACGTCGCTAAATACGGAGCTTGTTTAATTAGCCGCGGATGCGTTTTGGTGGATCAGCACATCTGTTGGCCTAACGCGGTAAAATACAGGGGCGTTTTGAACTTGTACGCGCGCCCGAGCCTTCATGCTCTCAAAACTGCCATGCCCAACCCGCGCGTGCCCCTCTTCAGTAGAAGACGCCTTAAAATAAAGCATAATGAACACGCGGATAGCCGCAGTTAAAGACGTATTATTTTTCTTACGAAGGCTTACGAGCGAACACACATCATGGATTGTGCATTTTTCACGGGTAGATATTTCCTTCATGGCCGACCACATCTCGGGCTCAAGCCGAACCGAGGTGCGCTTACCCAAAATAGTTATATTCCTGCTCACCAAAGAGCTTTTAATGTCTGCATTTGTTCTGCCGCGCTCGTCAACCATATATTTACAACCTCGAATATTCGCTATTATTAATTTAATCTATAGTTGTATAATTACGCATAAAGAACAAATAAGGCAAGAGCAATTACGACCTGAGGTTGTTATTTAACTTGGGATGACGCGAATTGCGAGCGCGTGTATAGTTGATTTTAGCTCTTCGCGAAGGCACTCGTTTACCTTGCGGTGGGACTCTATACGGCTCAAACCCTTGAGACTTTCGGCTTTTATCTCAACGCGAAAATGGCTCTGCCCAGTCCCCGGGCTACCGGCATGACCAGCGTGATGATCGCTCTCGTTTGTCACAACCAGAAGCTCCGGTTTTAAAGTTTCGCTGAGCTTGTTCTTGATTATGTCTTCGACATCCATAATATTATTCCCGTGAGTATTTCAAATTTTACCATATTCCGCTAAAATAGTGGGATAGAGGTGCAGCATATCAAAAAAGAAGACATGACGCGTATTAAATTAAAGCCAAACTCTGCCGAATATGCGGATAACCACTCCCATAGCCGTGAAAAGCTGTGCGAAATGTATGGCTGTGATTTAAAAGGTGACTATAAAGCTCCCAAACACCGAGGCCTTAACGATCACTATCATTTCTGCCTCGATCATGTACGCCAATATAACCAGACTTGGAATTATTTCTCCGGCATGTCTGATGACGAAGTGCAAGATCACGTCTTGAACAGTCTTTACGGTTTCCGCCCAACATGGAAATACGGTGTGAACGGGGATGCCGCCGATGCGCTGCGCGATAAAATCCGCCAAACCTATAATTTCAGCGATGATCCACCGCCAAGAAGTGAAGAACACAGACGTCAAGCTTCGGGGTTTGAGGCGCATAGCCCAGAATTTCAAGCACTGGCCATTATGGGCCTGGAGCCGCCGCTAGATTTGGCACGCCTCAAAACGCGTTATAAAGAGCTGGCAAAAAAGCACCACCCCGATTTAAATAAGGGCTGCCTTAAATCCGAAGACCTTCTCAAGCATATCAATATGGCGTATACAATTCTAAAGGTCGCTTTTCAGAAATTCGATGACCTCCCTAAACGCTAAGAGACAAAAATCACAATGAGACAAAACGATATTGACGAACTCGACAAGGACAAAGAAGCTGGTGGTATGTCGTTCGACATTACGCATATCAAAGCTAAAGAGGGCAAATACACAACCATTCCGGACAAAAAATATAATGTCCGTGAAGTGTTCGGCCTTGATCTGGATTGGGAAGTGCCCGGCTTTTCCGAAGATGGAGCGAATGTCCCTGACATCGACCCGACCTATCAATTCGACCATGACACTACGCTAGCCATACTCGCAGGATTCGCCCATAACCGCCGCGTCATGATTCAAGGATTCCACGGAACAGGAAAGTCCACCCATATTGAACAAGTCGCCGCACGCCTGAATTGGCCTTGCGTACGTATCAACCTTGATTCACACGTCTCCCGCGTCGATCTAATCGGCAAAGACACGATTGTCCTTAAAGAAGGCAAACAGATTACCGAATGGAAAGAAGGCTTGCTGCCGTGGTCTTTGCAAACACCTACGGCGCTCGTTTTTGATGAATATGACGCTGGGCGTCCCGATGTTATGTTCGTAATCCAGCGCGTATTAGAGGCAGAAGGCAAACTCACCCTACTCGACCAGAATAAAATCATTCGCCCCCACCCCGCCTTCAGGTTGTTTGCAACTACAAATACCGTTGGCCTTGGTGATACAACCGGTCTTTATCATGGAACGCACCAGATCAACCAAGGTCAGATGGACCGCTGGAATATGGTCGTGACGCTCAATTACCTCACCCATGACAACGAAATGAATATCATGCTCGCCAAATTTCCCGAGATGAGAGATGACAAGGGTAAAGACAATGTCGATAAAATGGTGCGCATCGCCGATATGACGCGCGAAGGCTTTATCAATGGCGATCTCTCAACGCTCATGAGCCCGCGTACCGTCATAAGCTGGATCGAAAATATGCTCATTCTCGACAATAACCGCGAGCTATCTTTCCAGCTATCCTTCCTGAATAAATGCGACGAAACAGAGCGCCCGATTATTGCCGAATACTACCAGCGCTGCTTCGGTGTAGATTTACCACAAAGCGCTATTCGCAATGTGGCCATAAGCTAAAATAACGCAAGCAACGCGCTAGGTTAATGACATGAGCGATCATTTCGAAGCATTCAAAAATGTCACCTCCGCCGTGCTGCGGACGATCTCGGGTAATAAAGAGGTCGAGCCCGTTTATGCCGCTGGCGAAGCGCCTATCGGCAATGTCACATCCTTGATCGCGCCGCGCCTACCGCTGCCGGAACATAATATGAGCGCAGAATCAGTGCGGCTCGTCCGCGGCTGCGCCGATGCCAGCGCGCTTAAAATTGCCTATCACAACCAAACGCTTCATAACCGAGAAACACCAGAAGATGTGCGCGCCAGAGCCAGCTTTGAGGCACTTGAGCAAGCCCGATGCGAGGCGATTGGCATGCGCGCTATGCGCGGTGTAGAGCACAATCTTTCTGCAGTGCTTGCCGAAAAATGCCGCCGCAAGGGCTATATCAATGCTACCACCCGCGAAGATGTTCCGCTTTCCGATGCTATGCATATTTTTGCTAGAAGCGTTCTTAGCGGTGAAACGCCCTCTTCCGCTACAAAGCATGTGCTGGATCTTTGGCAGCCATGGATGGAAGAAAAGCTTGGCGCGGAAGGCTTTGCGGAGCTCAAATCCTCGCTCGGCGATCAACGCGCCTTTGCAAAATTCTCGCGCAAGCTCATCCGCGCGCTCGATATGGTTGCCCCCGATGGCGAGGAGGAGCTTGGCGCGCTAGAAGATGAAGACAGAGAAAATGCCGATTCAGAGGACAACGAGCAAGGCAAATCCGATCAAGAGAGCCAGCCTTCTGATGACGAACAGAAAAATCCCGGCCAACAAGGCATGGACGAAGATCCAACCGCGCAAGACGAGAGTGAGGATTTCGATACAGGCTACGACGATATTTACGATGATTTGCAGGCCGATGATATGCAGAGCGGCGAAATTCCGATGGAGAACCTACCGGGGCGCTCGGATGATTTTGCGGCGCATTCCGAAGGCCGCTATATGATTTACACCACCGAATTTGATGAGGAGATCAGCGCAGGTGAACTTGCCGATGCAGAGGAGCTGCGCCGCTTGCGCGAAATGCTGGATAAACAGCTCGCGCACCATCACGCTATCATCACAAAGCTCGCCAACCGTTTGCAGCGTAAATTAATGGCCAAGCAAATGCGCACATGGCAATTTGATATGGAAGAAGGCATTTTAGACACTGCCCGTATCGCCCGCGTGATCGCCAATCCCAATGTGCCCCTGACCTATAAACAGGAAAAGGAGATGCCGTTCAGAGATACGGTCGTTACCATCCTGATCGATAATTCCGGCTCAATGCGCGGCCGCCCTATTGCGATTGCCGCAATGACGACAGACATCATCGCAAAAACACTGGAGCGCTGCGGCGTTAAGGTCGAAATCCTCGGCTTTACCACCCGCGCTTGGAAAGGCGGAAAATCGCGCGAGCTCTGGATGGCGCAAGGCCGCCCCGATCTGCCGGGCAGGCTCAATGACGTGCGCCATATAATATACAAAGGTGCGGATGAAGCATGGCGCAGGACGCATAAAAATCTTGGCCTTATGCTCAAGGAAGGCTTGCTCAAGGAAAATATCGACGGCGAAGCCTTGGTCTGGGCTTATAACCGCATTGCAGGGCGCGGCGAAGCGCGCAAGATCATTATGGTGATCTCGGACGGCGCTCCGGTTGATGATTCTACTCTCTCGGTCAATCCTTCCAACATATTGGAGCAGGATTTGCGCAATGTGATTAACTGGATTGAAAATAAAAGGAACGGAGTCGAGCTCACCGCTATTGGCATTGGTCACGATGTTACGCGCTATTACAAAAAAGCGCTAACCATTGCCGATGCCGATGCACTGGCACAAGCACTGGTTGGGCAACTGGCCGATTTATTTGAGGAGAAGTGATGAATACTTGCCGCCGCATTTTTTCGTTCTATAATGCCTTGGAAAAAGGGGTACCCTTATGAAACGACCGACATTAGATACTGATAAAAAGCCTAACTTTTTTCAAATAGGCATTAATGCTATTCAAGATGAATTTAATTTCAGGGTGAATAAAAAAGAAAACTTAGACATCACGATAAGCTGGATAAACAAAATTACGGAAACAATTCATTCCGATGCCGCAGAATGGAAAAACTCCGATGAAAACCAATCCCCCAGCTTCATTAGAGATGGTTTGAATTGGAGACGTTATTCGCAAAAAGATATGCAAGCCCTCAAACCTGCATTAAAACAATTATATGACGCCTGCATTGAACATGATCTATCCATAGAAATTCAAGGGTTTGACCTGTTACCAAGAGATGGCGTGTCCGCGCACCACTCCTTTTCTACCGGCAGTGGAAATCAGCTGTTAATAGGCATGTACTATGACCAAAAGCTCGGCAGTAATATTCCTCGCAACCCATATTACGATTCTTTTGATCAAGAGTTAGCTCTGGCTAAAACCGGAAAAATACCAACAAGGCCTATTTATAAAATACATCCTGAAGAACCATCAGCAGACTAGATAAGGTATTACTTTTTAATGACAACGGAAAAAGCAATTCTAGCAGGTGGGTGTTTCTGGGGCATGCAGGATTTAATCCGCAAGCAGCACGGCGTCCTTGATACGCGCGTGGGCTATACGGGCGGCACGATTCAAAACCCCACCTATAAGGACATTTGCACCGGCAAATCCGGCCATGCGGAAAGCATTGAAATTACGTTTGACCCTACGCAAACTGATTACCGCGCTATTTTGGAATTCTTCTTTCAAATCCATGACGCAACCACGCTAGACCGCCAAGGCAATGACGTTGGCAGCCAGTACCGCTCGGAAATTTTCTATACCAGCGACGCGCAAAAACAGTCTGCAGAAGATATTATTAAGGACATCGAGACCGCAAAAATCTTTGATAGCCCTGTTGTTACCAAGATCAGCCCCGCGGGATTATTCTATGAAGCCGAGGAAAACCATCAGGATTATCTGGAAAAACATCCGGGCGGCTATACCTGTCATTTTATAAGGCTTGGTTTGAAAATCCCTAGGGCTGCGTAATTATATCTTCACTTGCCCTTCTGCGCGGTCTATAAATATGCGCATGAACGATAAAAAGAAAAAGATTTACAAACCCTCCCCTATTT
>JBBKXC010000275.1:0-6802 GCA_037969275.1 Bdellovibrionales bacterium
CCGCCGCCGCATTGCGGCAGCCACACGGATGAGGCTCTCATGGACATACTGAAGATGAGCGCGGAAGATATTGCCGCGCTCAAAGGGAAAAATATTCTTAGCTAGATTAAAGGCTTGGCGCTGGCCCGGAAGGTTTTACGCTCGGCTTGCCTGCTTTATCCGCAAACAAAGATCCGCCCGCATAGCCAAAGCTACCGATCTGCGTATTATCCGCATCAGGCTCGCTATCATTGCTTAGACCGAATTTCTCGGCTGTTTGAATAGCATGATTGGCCAATGTCTCAACGACATCCATATCGGGGGTAATTTTGTTGTATGTTACAACGCTCATGTGCTTTCCTCCATTTTAAGAACCGCCGGGTTCTTACAAGTTCCGTGCCAGTTTTTACTTACGGGGTATGAAAGGAACGAAATGCACAATCTTTTTAGCGTTATCATTGCTCACCAGCAACACTTTTTTCGTATCCATTAAAGCGTCAATAAATTCGTCTTTAATGTCGGCATTCATCTCATCCATATCGCCGCCCATCTGGGTAAAACTTACGGTTTTTCGGCTATTGTCCCATTCAATCCAGCTCGGCACTCCGTCGAATTGATGGTCCACCATTAAAACCATATACCCGTCTTTAACGGCAAAAACGACCTCGCGGTCTATCTTGCCACTTCTGGGCTGCGTCCGCTCCGGCACTTGTGCTGGCATAGAAACAGGCCCGTCATAGGGCGGTGACCCTATTCCTAGTTTATAAAGTAATTTTCTTAATATTTCGATAAGATTGGTCATGGTTTTGTTATGGATAGAAATGGAGGAAAAGATGCAAGGCTTTGCACAAAAACAAGTGTACACTATTTTTTTGGCTCTGGACAAACTTTAATCTTCTATGTTTTTTGGTGAGATATGAAACACTTGCTCGGTATATGTGACTTAAACGCGAAGGAGATCGGGAAGATCCTCGATCACGCGCAAAGCTATGCGGACGCCCTTGAAAACGGCGATTACGATAAGGATAAGCTCAAGGGCAAAATTATCCTGCATCTTTTCTTTGAAAACTCGACGCGCACGCTCACCTCCTTTGAAATGGCGGCCAAACGCCTTGGCGCGGAAGTTATCAACTGGAACCGCGAGACCTCTTCCCTTAAAAAGGGCGAGAGCTTTATGGACACGATTGATACATTAAACGCTATGAAGCCGGACGCGGTTGTCCTGCGCCATAGCGAATACGGCGCGCCGAACTATGTCGCCAAGCGCATGGATTGCCCCGTGATTAATGGCGGCGATAGCTGGCGCGAGCATCCGACCCAAGCCTTGCTGGACGCCCTTACGATGCGCCAGCATTTCGGCGCGCTTGATGGCCTGACCGTTGGCATTGTCGGCGATATCGCCCATTCCCGCGTGGCCTCCAGCAATATGGGGCTTTTGACCAAGATGGGCGCGAATGTGCGCGTCATTGCGCCGCTTGAGCTCATGCCCGAAAAACTGCCCAAGGGCGTTTCGAAATTCACCGAGCTTGATGAAGGCATTAAGGGCGCCGATGTCATCATGTCCATCCGCCCGCAAAAGGAGCGCATGGATAAGGTGCTTATTAATGATGCCAATTACTTCCGTGATTACGGCCTGACGCATGAGCGCCTGAAACCCGCCAAGAAAAATGCCATAGTCCTAGACCCCGGCCCATTCATTCGCGGCCTCCAGCTTTCAGAAGAACTCGCCGACGACCCCGCACGCTTCCTCTACGCCCCGCAAGTGGCGAACGGGATACCGACTAGGATGGCCGTGCTTGATATGTTGTTGGGGAATTAAACATGATTTTATTTAGCGTCATTGCGAGAAGCGTCAGCGACGAAGCAATCCAAAGCCACAAAAATGGATTGCCGCGCTCATTCCATTCGCTCGCAATGACGATAGGGTAAGGATAATAAGATGTTTTCAGAATACTCTTATCTTGCAATAAGTTGCATTAATTCTTCCTTTATAAATGATCGCACTTACTTTACATTATGTTTTCTTTGCATAACTTACTTATTCTCATCAATTCCTTTCGGATTAATTTTGACAAGAATTTCTGGATACGGTGATATTCGCAATATTGGCTCTGGCAATATTGGCGCGACAAACGTCCTTAGAACGGGAAATAAAAAGTTAGCATTATTAACCTTAATATTAGACGCTCTAAAAGGAGTGATCTCAATAATCTTATTTTATTATTTCATTATTTCAGATGATACGGTTTATTGTCATGACAAAATTGAATCATTCACAAATGCGACCTCTTTCTTGATAATCGGCCTCGCCGCCATCCTAGGCCATTGCTTCCCCGTCTGGCTGAAATTCAAGGGCGGTAAGGGCGTAGCGACCTCACTCGGCGTTCTACTGGCCGCCGTGCCATTCACTGGATTAATCGCCTGCGCGACGTGGATCATCTCTGCTAAAGCCGGAAAAATTTCCTCGGTCGCCGCGATCAGCGCCATGATCGTTGCGCCTGTCATGACCTATGTGTTTTACGGCCCCTATCCTGCCCTTATTAATGTGCTCATCTCCGCGCTGGTGATTTACCGCCATAAGGACAATATCAAACGCATCAGGCAAGGCACCGAGCCAAAAATTGGCGCTGGTAAAAATAAGCCCGCTGCCGAGGCTTAAAAAATAAACCTTGTGATTCCAAGTACTTTCCCTATATAGAGAAAACCATGGGTACTCTATTCACCGCATATCAGGGGCCGCGCGATGCGCCGCTTACCGAGGCCGAAAAGCTTGATTGGCTGCGCCTTAGCCGCGCGGATAATGTTGGCCCGATTACCTTTTTTCGCCTGCTGGAATATTATGGCGGTGCGGGTAATGCCCTGAAAGCCCTCCCCGAACTTGCCAAGCGCGGCGGTAAGAAAAAACCGCTGATTGCCCCTTCTATTAGTGATATCGAGCGCGAATATGCGGCGCTCAAGAAATTCGGCGGCGATATTATTACGGCTGCTTGCCCTGACTATCCGCTGGCTTTAAGCGCCATAGATGACGCGCCGCCTGTGCTTTCTTATTGCGGCGATATCGCCCTTATGAACAAATCCTGCGTGGCGATGGTAGGGGCGCGAAATGCCTCGATCAACGGCAAGAAAGTCGCCGCCAAGCTGGCTGGCGATCTTGGCGCGCGGGGGCAAATTGTTGTTTCCGGCCTAGCGCGCGGCATTGATACAGCCGCGCATCAAGGCGCGCTTCAGGGCGGCACGATCGCCGTTGTTGCTGGCGGGATCAATGAAATTTACCCCGAAGAGAATACTGCGCTGTTCGGCGCTATTAAAGAGAGCGGCCTTATTCTGGCCGAAAGCCCTTATGGCCAAAAACCCTTCGCGCAAAGCTTTCCGCGCCGCAACCGCATTGTAGCGGGCTTAAGTAAGGGCGTGATCGTCATCGAAGCCACGATGCGCTCTGGCTCTCTTATAACCGCCCGCCTCGCCGGAGAGTATGGCCGCGACGTCTATGCCGTGCCCGGTCACCCGATGGAGCCAAGAGCCGCCGGCCCCAATCATTTGATTCGCGAAGGCGCGAGCCTCGTGCGCTCCGCCGATGATATTCTCGAGAATTTAATGGAGTTTGGCGGCCATACCATGCGCGAGCCTTACGCGCCGCTTCGGATAATCGAGCCGCCTGTGGGTAAGTTGGAAGAACCGCCGGAAAATGCGCACGCACAGGTGGTGGATACTTTATCCCTGACACCTATATCGGTTGACGAGATTTTGAGAGATGGCACAATGAGCATCGGAAGCCTTCAAAGTGTTTTACTTGACCTTGAGCTGGCAGGGCGTATAAAACGCCTGCCTGGTAACCGCATACAATTAATCGGAACGGAATAAATTTTGAGCAAGAACCTAGTTATAGTTGAATCGCCTGCAAAGGCCAAAACGATCGAGAAATATCTCGGCCCCGATTACAAGGTGCTGGCCTCCTACGGCCATGTTCGCGACCTCGTGAACAAAGACGGCTCTGTCCTTCCCGATGATGATTTCGCTATGAAATGGCAGCTCGGCGACCGCGCCGATAAGAATGTCAACGAGATCAAAAAGGCCGTTAAGAACGCAAGCGCCGTCTATCTCGCAACCGACCCTGATCGCGAGGGAGAAGCCATTAGCTGGCACGTGCTGGAGATTTTACGCGAAGACAAGGTCTTGAAAGACCAACAAGTCCACCGCGTGACCTTTAATGAGATTACCAAAAAGGCCGTTGTTGAAGCCTTTAATCATGCAAGAGACCTCGACCAGCCCTTAATTGAGGCTTATCTTGCGCGCCGCGCACTTGATTACCTTGTGGGCTTTAACCTTTCGCCCGTATTGTGGCGTAAATTGCCGGGCTCGCGCTCGGCTGGCCGCGTGCAATCTGTGGCGCTGCGCATTATCTGCGAGCGCGAAACAGAGATCGAAGCCTTCAGAGCCGATGAATATTGGAGCATTGAAACCAGGTTTCATACCGAGGAAGGCGCGCCCTTTACCGCCCGCCTGACCCATCTTTCCGGCAATAAACTCGGAAAGCTGGATATCGGCACCGAGAAAGAAGCCATAAATGCCGTTGAGCGCATCAAACAAAAGACGCTCAAAATCACCAATATCGATAAAAAGCAGGTCAAACGCAGCCCCTACCCGCCTTTCATTACCTCTTCCTTACAAATTGAAGCGTCCCGTAAGCTCGGGATGAGCGCGTCCAACACCATGCGCAATGCGCAGGCGCTTTATGAGGCCGGACTTATTACTTATATGAGAACGGACGGAACAACGCTCTCCCAAGAAGCCGTATCACAGGCGCGCGGACTTATTAAGAAAGATTTCGGCGATAAATATCTCCCTGAATCGCCGCGGCTCTATAAATCCAAAGCCAAGAACGCCCAAGAGGCGCACGAAGCGATCCGTCCGACTGATCTTTCCGTGCATCCACGTAGCGCAGGCGCGCCCAAGGATGAATATCACCGCAAGCTCTATGAGCTCATCTGGAAACGCACCATGGCGTCACAGATGGAAAATGCGCTGCTTGACCAGATGGCCGTCGATATTTCGGATGGGACGGATGATGTTGTCTTACGCGCCAATGGCTCTGTTATTGCCTTTGACGGTTTCCTGACGCTTTATCAGGAAACCCGCGATGAAGATGACGAGGCGAGCAGTGATGATAATGACCGCCGCTTGCCGCCAATGAATCAAGGTGAGAAAACCAAGATCGTTGATGTGACGCCGAACCAGCATTTCACCCAGCCGCCGCCGCGCTATTCCGAGGCGACATTGGTTAAAAAGCTTGAAGAGCTCGGCATTGGCCGCCCTTCAACTTATGCTTCAATCTTGCAAGTGCTGCGCGATCGTAACTATGTTGTACTGGATAAGAAACGCTTCGTACCGGAAGACCGTGGCCGCGTGGTCACAACCTTCCTGACCAAATTCTTTACCCGCTATGTCGATTATGATTTCACCGCCAACCTTGAAGAAGAGCTGGACGCCATTGCTGGCGGTCATGTTCACTGGAAAGAGGCGCTGCGCCTTTTCTGGGACGATTTCAAAAAGGCCGTGGACGAGACAAAAGAGCTTACGATTACCGATGTTATCAACCATTTGGACGCCGAGCTTGGCCCACACTTCTTCCCCGAAGGCGATAAGAGCCGCGAATGTCAGGCGTGTAAGGAAAACAAGGAATTAGAAACTGGACGCCTTGGTCTGAAGCTCGGGAAATTCGGCGCTTTTGTAGGCTGCTCGAATTACCCTGATTGTAAATACACCAAGCCGCTGGTTGTGCCGGACGGCGATAGCGATGCTGGCGCGGATGCGCTCTCGAACGAGCCAAAAATTCTGGGCATAGAGCCTGGAACGGGACGTAGCGTTTCCCTTCGCCGCGGCCCTTATGGCCCTTACGTTCAAATTGACGCGCCGCCAGAAACCGCCGCGGAAGAAAAACTCCGCATGGATGAATATGACGGACAGATAAAAGCATGGAACGAAGCTAAAAAGATAGCCAAGGCCGCGGGCGAGAAGAACCCGCCCAAGCCGAAAAAACCGACAGCGCCTAAACCTAAGCGCCAAGGCCTTCCGGCAGGATTGAAAGTCGATGAAGTGACGCTGGAAAAAGCGCTATCACTTTTGGCACTACCGCGCGAGATTGGCTTTCACCCTGAGACAGGCAAAAAGATCGAGGCCGGTATTGGCCGCTTTGGGCCGTTCGTCAAGCATGACAATAAATTCGTCTCTATCCCTAAGGATGATGACGTCATGAGCATCGGCATGAACCGCGCCGTAGATTTGATCGCCCAAAAGGCCATTAAAGATGCAGAAAAAGCGGCCAATGGTGGCAAAAGACCAGCCAAAGCAGAGAAAAAAGCACCTGCGAAAAAGAAAGCCGCTCCTAAGAAAAAAGCGGCTGCAAAGAAGAAAAGCGCTTAAGCGGCTCGCTTCCAAGAGCATAACGAGGCCGAAGAATTCTCCTGTATAAATTTCAGGAGATATAGCTTCCTTACTATCGCTTCTCGCGATGAGCGTGTATAATGGAAACAATGAATCTCTCTGAAATCCTTGATTTTATCAAAAAATCCCCCACCCCGGTTACCAAACGCGATATCGCGCGCGGATTCGGGATTAAGGGCGGGGACCGGCGCGTTGCGCTCAAACAAATACTCAAACTCCTTGAAAAAGACGGCACGATCATCAAGCAAGCTGGCGGAATTTACACTGTTCCGCTTGGTCTTCCTGCTGTTGGCATTGTCGAGGTTACCGATATTGATGTGGACGGCGATGTTTTCGCCCGCCCTGTCGATTGGGACAACAACACCCAAGGCACGCCGCCCCG
>JBBKXC010000276.1:0-6056 GCA_037969275.1 Bdellovibrionales bacterium
TTTATGCGCCCCGACCCGCGCATGTTCGGGCTATGGATGTCAGGCTGGGCGGCTCTTGGAATACTAAGCGTCCACACCCGCCACGGCGTTAGAAAAATTTACCGCATATATCAGTAAAAATTTAGGAATTTAATCCTTTACATTAAATGAATTCTTCGCTATAGTAAGCGCTCATCATAAGGACAAATATGTCTTGAAATTCGAAATAGGCCAGCGCCGGAGCAATCCGGTTTGCGGCCTTTTTTATTACCCACATTTAGAAAGGATCTAACCATGACTGCACAACCTCTTGATAATAACAATAATCCAATTCCTGCATTGCGCCTAAAAAGCGCGGGTGCGCATAGCATAGCCGCTACTGCGACAAGCGCGCGTAACAGCGCGGCGTTTGCAAGCTCTACAAAAATTGTGAGCGTTTATGCCTCCGTGCCTGTTTATATAAAAATGGGCGATGCCAGTGTGATCGCTACAAGCGCAGATCATTACTTCCCAGAAGGGGTGTATTACGATTTCGCGATTGATGGGCATGCGTCGGTGCATTATTCGCATATAGCGGTGCTGCGCGCGGATGCCACGAGCGGCACAGTGTATATTTCTGAGAAGGAATAGGTTTTAAGCGGCTGAACGGGATTTAAGAGCGGTGGTAATTGTGCCTTCGTCCAGATAATCCAGCTCTCCGCCAACAGGTACGCCATGCGCCAGTCTTGTGATCTCGATCTTGAGGCTGGCCAGTCGGTCGGCGATGTAATGCGCCGTGGATTGGCCATCTACAGTGGCGCTGAGCGCTAGAATAACTTCATTGGCGTTGGCATTATGCACAAGCTCAAGCAAGCGCTCGATTTTTAAATCATCAGGGCCGACGCCGTCCAGCGCAGATAGCAAACCGCCCAGCACGAAATACCTGCCGCGAAACGCAGCCGTGCGCTCGATCGCCCAAAGATCACTGACATGACCCACGACACAAATTTTACCATTGGCACGTTTAGAATCGGTACAGATTTTACAAGGGTTAGCCAGATCGAGATTGCCGCATTCGCTGCAGTTGCGCACCTTTTCGGCGGCGTCCATGAGGGCATGAGCGAGCGGGAGCATAGAGCTTTCCCGCTTTTGCAAAAGATAGAGCGCTATACGACGCGCGGAGCGATTACCAAGGCCGGGCAAATTGCCCAGCATCTTGATCAGTGTTTCTAAAGGACCGTGCTGGCCATTATCCTGATAGGTCATTTTTCTACCTTAAAGCGCTTTATTTATTGTAGCGAGGCGCTAGCCCTGTCGTGGGGTCTTTATACACAAACAGCCCATCGGTGTGCTTAATATCCGTCTTGAGATAGAAAAGCTCGACCTCGGTGATAAGACCTTGCCCGTCAACCACGCGCCATTTTTTGAGCGTGAGCGGCTCTTTATCAAACCCGAGCGTCAATGTTCCTGCGTCAGGATCACCGCTTTGTGTCAGTTCAACTTGAATGATGCCATTGGCGTCTGAGTAATTCGTAATTCTTACATCGCCGCTAAGGGACATTTTACTACGTAGAATGAAATCGGCGAGTGTTTGGCCAATTGGTGCATTGCTTTGTTCACCGGCTTCGGCGTCATAAAAGTAAATAAAGAAGCCATCAGCGACGACAAAGTCATTCACAGGCGCGTCATATTCAAAACGGAGCTTGCCCGGGCGATCCAGATAAAACGTCCCCACAAGCTGCGCGCCATTATGCGTTGTTTGTACAAAACGCGCGCGCGCTGTTGAAAGCCCGTTCATATAGGCTTCGATTTTCTTAATCATTTCCGGCGGCGCGCTGGCCTTTTGAGCATAAGCGGCATTTGACGCTATTGTGGCCAGAAAACAAAGGGTGGTAAGTAGAATTATTTTGTAGAGCTTATTCATGTTCATCCTTAAGACGTGTTGAAACAGTGCTTTTATATTAAGTTATACGACTCATAGCCGAAATCCCTTTGCTCGCGCAAAAGAAATCTTATTTTTGTTGGTTTAGTGTCAGCATAACAGTGAGTAACTTTTAGCATAAAGCTAAGATACTATAAGCTGGCACAGTGCGTGTAAAAGTGGAAACGCTGAAAAATCTAGACCTATTAAATCTAGACCTCGCTCCAATCGCTTACGAGAATGTTGCGCTTACCAGTCGGGCTGGCGGCGGAGATAATGCCTTGGCGCTCCATCTCCTCGACAATACGCGCGGCGCGGTTATAACCGATTTGCAAATGGCGCTGAATAAAGCTGGTGGAGACTTTGCCTTCTTTGGCAACAATGCCCACAGCCTGATCGTAAAGCTCGTCAACACTATCATTGCCGCCGCCTGAGCCGCGTCCCTCGAAGATTGCGTTCATAACTTCGGAATCCCCGAAATCAACGCCTTCGGTCACATCGCTGAGATAAGATGGCGTGCCCTGTGATTTCAAGAAGCTCACAACGGTTTCAACCTCATCATCGCTGACAAATGGCCCGTGTACGCGCGTGATACGTCCGCCCGGCGCCATGTAGAGCATATCACCCATACCCAAAAGTTGCTCAGCGCCGCCATCGCCAAGGATCGTGCGCGAGTCAATTTTGGAGGTAACTTGAAAGCTGATACGTGTCGGGAAGTTGGCTTTAACAACCCCTGTAATAACATCTACTGATGGGCGCTGCGTTGCCATGATAAGGTGAATACCGGCGGCGCGCGCCATCTGTGCTAGGCGCTGGATTGCGTTTTCCACATCCTTACCTGCGACGAGCATCAAATCGGCAAATTCATCAACGACCACAACAATAAAAGGAAGCTCCGTTAAATCCATCGGGGTATCTTCATAAGTCGCTGCGCCGCTGGAAGGATCAAAACCTGTTTGCACTTTTTGCATGATGGTTTCGCCCTTTTTGCGGGCTTCGCGTAGGCGGTCATTATAGCCTTCGATATTCCGCACGCCGAGTTTTGACATGGCGCGGTAACGGTTTTCCATCTCGGCCACTGTCCATTTGAGCGCGACAATTGCCTTGCCCGGCTCTGTCACCACGGGGGAGAGCAGATGCGGAATATTATCATAGACTGAAAGCTCGAGCATTTTCGGGTCGATCATAATGAAGCGGCATTTATCGGGGCTGAGACGATAAAGCAGGGACAAAATCATGGTGTTAACGGCAACAGATTTACCCGAGCCTGTCGTTCCAGCCACGAGCAAATGCGGCATCTTGGCGAGGTCGGCCATGATCGGCTGCCCGCCAATATCCTTACCCAAGATCAAGGGGAGGGCGGCGGTAGATTTATCAAAGCTCTTGGAGGCTAAAAGCTCGCGCATGAAAACAAATTGACGCTTTTTGTTTGGTAGCTCGATACCGATAACATTACGCCCGGGCACAACTGCGCAGCGCACAGATATAGCGGACATAGAGCGCGCAATATCATCACTAAGCGAAATAATGCGCGAAGATTTCGTACCCGGCGCGGGTTCTAATTCATACAGCGTAACAACGGGCCCGGGATGGATGCTGACAATATCGCCTTGAATGCCGTAATCGTTCAGGACATTTTGCAAAAGCTCGGCATTTTTACGAAGGGCGCTTTCATTAAGCTGCTCGCTCTCATCAATCGCGGGTATAGGTTCGAGCAATTCAAGTGAGGGCAATTCCCATTCACCGCTTTCATTCAGGGCAAAGCGTTGCTGCGGGGCTGTTGATCGCGGCGTAGGCGACTCACTGGATTTAGTAATACTGGAGACAACAGGTATGCTCGGCGCTGTTTTGGGGAGGTCTTTTTTCGGCGCACTATAGGTGAGGGCGGGTTTGGGCGCTGGCTTTTTCGGGGCCACAATCAAATCTTCCAGATCATCGTTTTCGGCGTTGCGGCGCAGAGAAATGCTCGGCATCTTTGGCCATTCAAAAAGCCTCATGGTTTCGCCGTCATAATCTGGATCATTGTAATGGCTGATCCAGTTTTTAAAGCTGCGGGCGAGCATGGCGATGCAATATGCGATGAAAATTACAAAATTGATAATGCGGCGCGCGAAATCAAAAACATTGCCGCGCGTAAAGGCGGCGGCATAGCTAAATGCGCTAATGCACAAAAGCGCCGCTATGCTCGTGATAAGTATTGGATGGAAAAATGCGCCGATACCAAAAGGTAGCGCGCTTGAGATGGCGTGTACTTTTTCAAGACTGAGCGTTCCGGCGCTCGCGCCCATATAGGGGTGAACAAGCCAGCCGCCTGAAGGGATAAGCGCAGTTGCTACAGCGCCAAACAGACCAATAAAAAGAAACGATATAAGGCGCAGCGGGAAGGGAGATAAATCTTCGCGGCGTACAATACGCCAGCTCCAAATGCACAGACATATTCCACATAAAATTGCTGTAATACCGATGGTCTGCAACAGCAAATCGGCGGTGTAAGCCCCTGGGGAGCCCATCCAGTTCGATGCGCCGGACACGGCTTCTTCATTTATATCTTGTGTCCCGGCGCTGTTCCAAGATGGATCGGCATTATTATAGCTGAAGAGTGAAATCATCAAAAACGCACCGGATGCAAAAAGTACAAACGCCGTTATGTCGACAAAACGACGCGCCATAAAGGCTTGCAAGAATTCCGGTATGAACGGGACGGACGGGCTGGATTTCCGCTTTTTGGGTTTGGACCTAGTAATTACGCGCTGCTGAGGCATGAGAGACCTTGGAATAAAGTTTGAAAAAAATGCCACGTGAATACGGGCAAGAAGATTTTTTTTGAAAATCACGTACTAGCATAGCGCGTTTTATGGTGAATTTCAAATAAAGTGGCATGAACTGGGGCTTAAAATATTAAGCGCCACCTTTATTAATGTTTTGTTAACCTTTTTACTATTTCCTAACCTTTTGGTTATAAAATTACATATCGACCAACTTATTACTTAAAGAAATTTATTAAAAAACGAATTAGTCACGGAGATTTTTATGACAGCAATGCAAGCCAAATTGGGGGCGTCTACAAGTATCGAATATTCGGTCTATGTCTATTTTGACCCCAAAAAGGCGAAAAAATCCAACAGTCCTTGGGAAATGAAGGGCGTAACGGATAATATGGACCGTGCAATGGCCGATGCGGAGAAATTTCACAATTCCCGCGAATTTCAAAAGGTCGAGGTCAAGAAGAAGTATTTTGACGAAAAAAATTCTCGCACTGTCGATATGATCCTAAAAACCTTTGATGGCAATTTCAAAAAGGAAATGAGCGCACTGCTTATTCTTGTGCTTGCTATATTAGCAAGTGGCGCAGCGGGTGGTTTGGCTTATTTCCTAACGCTCTAACGCCTTGCCGTTTTTCTGGTTTAAAAATTAATCCAGTACGCCGTTCGGGTCTTGCGCGACAAGCTCGCTGATCTGGCTAAACACATTTGCGTTCTCTTCCATTTGTTCTTTGATCGGCTCGTTTTGTTCAGCAAGAGTGTGAAAAAATCCTGCGGCATCTTGCAACAGGCGGCCGCAAAGATCGGCATAGGTTGTACCATTAATTTCGCCCATTGGATCTTGAACGATAAGTCCGGACATCTGGTCGAAAACGCCTGCATTTTCTTCCATTTGCGGCTTTAGTTCTTCATTTTGCTCCCCAAGGGTACGGAAAAATCCGGCGGCATCGGCTAAAAGTCTGGAGGCAAGTTCGGCATGTGTTGGCATGTGGACGTCCTGTTTTCTTGTATTAGATTGATATTGCTAACTATTTTTTTAAAACTAACATGCTGCGTTGGCTATGCCAATGTTTTTAGGAATATTCTTTTTCCTGCGTCTTGCGCGAAGCATGCGCGCTGTATGCTCCTAAAAAACGGACATCACGCGCGAAAAATCCGAGCTCCTCAAGCGCAAGCTTAAAGCGTGGGTCATCAGGATGGCCTTCAATATCGCAATAAAAACGCGCTGCTTGAAAATGCGAATCCACATAGGATTCCAACTTAGTCAGATTAAGACCATTGGTCGCAAATCCGCCCATACATTTGTAAAGTGCCGCCGGAATATTACGCACGCCAAATATGAGGGTGCTGAGAATAATCTCGCCCTCTTTGAATTCCGGTATTTCCGGCTCTGGAGCTAAAATAAGGAAACGAGT
>JBBKXC010000277.1:0-3327 GCA_037969275.1 Bdellovibrionales bacterium
TTCGTGATGTGGTTATGTTTGAATATCCGCGCAAAGGCATATGGGTTATAGGCTTTGTTACTGGTGTCTCCGAAGGTGAGGTGCAGCGCATTACGGCCGATGAGACCGTGAATGTGTTCTTGCCGACCACGCCTAATCCGACATCAGGCTTTTTGCTGTTCATTCCTAGAAAAGACCTGATCTATATGGATATGACAGTTGAGCAGGCCATTAAACTTGTGGTTTCCGGCGGTATTCTCAGCCCGCCAGATTCGGCCAAACTTGAGGCCAAGCCCTTGAAGAAAATTAAGGCCCCAGCTAAAAAATCAGATAAGAAATGATCTCCCTTATTCGCTCCATCCAATTGCGCGACCCGATCGAACCGACTTTTATGGAGGTGGCGCTGGGTTATAATGGCTTTCATGCCGTTATCTGGCATAGGTTCAGCCATCTTTTATGGTCTTGGAAATTACGCGCTTTGGCGCGGCTGAGCTCTAATTTGGCGCGCATGATAACGGGCGTTGAAATTCACCCCCAAGCACAAATCGGCCAGCATTTATTTATTGACCACGGGACAGGCTGCGTCATTGGCCAGACGGCCATTATCGGGAATGATGTCACGCTTTATCATGGCGTAACGCTGGGCGGCGTAGGCAAGGGCGTTGGCCCTAAGCGTCACCCAACCATTGAAGATGGGGTTATGATCGGCTCTGGCGCGCAAATTCTGGGAGACATTATCATTGGATCGGGCGCGCGTGTCGGGTCCAATTCTGTGGTGGTGCAAAATATCCCCGCTGGCTGTACCGCGATAGGGATACCTGCAAAAATCATCTGCAAAGATGGGCGCACCAGCGGCGCTTATGGGATGCCAGAGACGTCGGATTGGGTTATTTAAGCCTTTAGTATAGGTATTAGCGATCCATTAATGAATTCTATGTAAGATATAATGATGGGTACTAGATGGGATTTAAACAAAGTGCTGGGGAGTCGCTCGGCCGTTGAATTTGTGAACGCTAATTTTCCTGATGCAATATTTCAGGAGGTTTATGGGCGCACGATCTGCTTTATTCCTAATCATTTTAAAACAGTAGAGCAAACGCCGTTTTTTAAGGTTTTTCGCAATCTTTTCCATGTGGAGCTTAACCAGAAGATTGTCGAGCTATGCCCTGTGCGCGGCGATGGAGATAACCCAGAGCAAAGCGCGCGCGATATCCTGAAGCAAATTTTTGATTTTGATTTAAATAAGAGTGCTAACGGTGAGTCCCGTTTGATGCGTTTTTCTGCGCTGGAGGGCATGAGCGCCCGTCCGCATGTCGGAAAGAAATACCGTATTTTTCCTAGGGATGCGCAAGGGGGCGGTGGTAAGGCCAATACGAAAGTATCGCTGGCCTCGACATTTAACGCTGCGGGTATTATCGGAGTGCAGAATTATCATCGTGCTGTTAATGCCAATAAAGCGCATCATGAATTTGATTTCATGCTGGCTCTAAAGGATGATTTCTTTCTCGTTCCTGCCGATAGGGCCACGTAGCTAAGACGTAAAAGTCTTTAATTCGGAATAACGTGTAGACCGTCTTCCGGCAGCGCATAATAATATATTTTTGTATTATCGTAGCTGAGATGCGGCATTGAAATGTCGTCGCCAAGGCTATTAACCGTGAAAATTTTATCGCGCAGCGCGAGTGAGAATCGTCCTGTAATGGTGCGCATTTTCTCATCTTTAAGACGAAGTTGATCAAGCGCCGCCGCGTGGCGCAAATAATGAGCAAGTTCACGTTTACGTCTTTCTTCACGGCATGATTGCTCCGGTAACCCAAGCTGGGCTTCATCAAGATCAGTGATAAGATTGCCGTCGTCATCCGTGTTAACTGCAGGTTGAACGCCATTTTTATGGCTCCAGAGATTATTGCCGTCCAATCTATAAAAATGATTCATATTGGGAGAAAAGCCAATAATATGACGTTTGGCCGGATCAAATTGATGTTTTCGGATGGGCTCTAATCCGGCAAAGCGCATTCTTATATCATTTGAAATTACGGAGTTCGTAACTTTAGAAAAGGCACAGGTATAATGCTCTTCCGCTGTTTTATCGGCCGCCGTAAGGCGCGTTTTTCGGCGCATGTTCCAGATGAATGGGAAACCGATTTCTTGAGCGTTAAATGCGTAAGCTACGCAGTTAACTTTTCTGACAATGTTTTGGCCGTTCCAAGCCTCGGGCTGGAACGTCATTGACAATGATGGTTTAACGGCAATTGTTTTATATTCAGCCATGGCCTTATAAAACACAAATGCGTTTTTTATGTCAATGTTTTAGCCGCTGCTTAGATACTTAATTGCTTGATCACGCTCGAAGAGATAGAGCAGATATTTAAGCGCCGCGCCGCGCTCGCTCTCTAATTTGGGGTCTTTATCGATGATAAGCCGTGCATCGTCCCGCGCGGCGGCGATGAGATCGGCATGCTCGGAAGGGACGGCAAGGCGAAATTCGATAAGGCCGCTTTGACGGGTGCCTAGAATATCGCCAGCACCACGCAGCTGCAGATCTTTTTCTGCGATGACAAAGCCATCTTCGGTTTCGCGCATAGTGCCAAGGCGCTCTTTCGCAGTTTCGCCAAGTGGGCCATGATAGAGCAAGAAGCAATAGGATTTATCCGCGCCGCGGCCAACGCGCCCACGAAGCTGGTGCAATTGCGAGAGCCCGAAGCGCTCGGCATGTTCAATGACCATGATCGTTGCTTCGGGGACATTTACGCCGACCTCGATGACCGTGGTCGCCACAAGGACGGCGGTTTCACCTCTAGCAAATTTTTGCATAGCCGCGTCTTTTTCCTCGCCCTTCATGCGACCGTGAATAAGACCGACTTTCTCCTCGCCGAAAAACATTTTCAAAATGTCGTAGCGATCTTCGGCGGCGGCGAGGTCGATCTTTTCGGATTCCTCAACCAAGGGGCAAACCCAGTAAATACGCGCGCCGCTTTCTATCTGGCGTTTAAGCCCCGCAATCATATCCTCCATTTTTTCCGATGGGATGAGGAGGGTATCAATGGGCTTTCGCCCCGGCGGCTTTTCATCAAGGCGCGAGACATCCATGTCGCCATAAGCGGTGAGTGTCAATGTGCGTGGAATAGGGGTGGCGGTCATGACCAGCACATCTGTGCCTTTACCTTTTTCTGAAAGAGCAAGGCGCTGATGCACGCCAAAGCGGTGTTGCTCGTCAATCACGGCAAGTCCAAGGTCTTGAAATTCTACTGTTTCCTGAAAGATCGCATGCGTGCCGATGACCACTTGCGCCGCGCCATTGCGGATTTGCGCAAGCATAGTTTCGCGCGCCTTGCCCTTATCGCGGCC
>JBBKXC010000278.1:0-2805 GCA_037969275.1 Bdellovibrionales bacterium
AGTATACCGCCATGACCAGGCAATATAGCGCCCGTATCTTTAACATGTGCCAAACGTTTCATGAGCGATATCAGAATATCGCCGCCCTGCCCAAAAAGACCGATGAGCGCACCGAATACAAGGAATAGCACAAGCATACTGATATTGGCATTGCCCGGTTCGACAATCTCAACAAAGGCAAGTAATACTGCGGGGCACACCATAGCGCCGCCAAGCCCCGCCCAAGTCTTATTCGGGCTAATACGGGCAGCCATCCTCGGGCCTCCGATCATTTTTCCGGCGAAATAAGCCCCAACATCACTGGCAATCACCAATAATAATAAAAGCGCTGCGTCCATATTTTTGCCAACACCGATGACATAAAAACAGGCAAAGCTACCGCATAAATAGATAACACCTAAAGGGTAGAGCAGAGAAAAACGCTCTATTTTTCGCGCCAGCGAATACCATTCAATATGAGAAAAGGTAAAGAAAACGCCGAGTAGTACAATGAAAGGCCAGCCGCCATAGTAAATTAAAAAGAAGCAGATAGGAGCAACGATCAGAGCCGTAAGAATACGCTTTTTAAGTTTCTCAGGATCAAGTTTACCCACAGCCCACCCCTACTCTATGATTGCGCTTCAGAGGTCTTGACCCCGCCAAAACGGCGATCTCGGTCATAATAGGCCGCAATGGCCTCCTGCAAATCAGCCTTGCCGAAATCGGGCCACAGAGTCTCGGTAAAGTAAAATTCGCTGTAAGCGCATTGCCACAGCAAAAAATTGCTAATGCGCTGTTCTCCGCTTGTGCGAATCAAAAGATCAGGGTCTGGCGTTCCCGCGGTCATGAGATGTGATTCAAATTTCTCTGCGAGCGCCGCATCCTCCATATTTGAAAGCGCGGCTTCCGACACCATGCTGCGCATGGCATGCAAAATATCACTGCGGCCGCCGTAGTTCAGGGCAATAGATAGAACGAGGCCAGTGTTACGATTTGAAAGCTCTTCGGCGTTATTTATCAGATCAATAATGTCCTGATCGAAAGCCGTTTTGTCGCCAATTACCTTTAAACGTATATTGTTATTCAATAACTCTGCAGTTTCAGAGCGAAGGTAATAGCGTAAAAGACGCATCAGCTCTTTAATTTCACCCTCTGGGCGGTTCCAGTTCTCGGAAGAAAAACCAAACAACGTCAAATATTGCACGCCCATTTCCCCAGCAGCGCGCACTGTTCGCTTCAAGGCTTTAGCGCCCTGTCTGTGCCCCACAGATCGCGGCATACCGCGACGCGTAGCCCAACGTCCATTACCATCCATAATGATAGCAATGTGATTAGGGGTATCGTTATTAATTTCAGTTACTTGCCGGAACATATTCTTTTTACACCTTAACCAATATCTACTTACACCTGCATGATGTCTTTTTCTTTATCGGCTAGCATTGTGTCAATTTTTTGGATTGTTTGATCAGTAAGTTTTTGCACTTCATCAGAAAAACGCTTGAGGTCATCTTCGGAAATGTCACCATCCTTTTGTGATTTCTTCAAGGCATCCATACCATCACGGCGTACATTTCTTACAGATATACGGGCGTTTTCAGCGTATTTACCAGCAACTTTTGAAAGTTCCGCGCGGCGCTCCTCATTCAAATCGGGGATTGGAATGCGGATAACGGCGCCCTCCGGCTGAGGATTTAAACCAAGGCCAGCATCGCGAATCGCTTTTTCTACAGCCTTAGCCATACCGGCGTCCCAAACCTGAACGCTTAGCAATCTTGATTCAGGCACGCTCACAGTGGCCACCTGATTGAGAGGCATTTTGCTGCCATAAGCGTCTACCTGTACAGGATCAAGCATGCTGGCAGAGGCGCGGCCGGTACGAAGACCAGTCAAATCCTTATGAAAACTGTCAATCGCACCATCCATGCGGCGTTTAAGATCATCCTTATTAAATGACATATTTGCTTTTCCTTCTTAGTAAGTAATTCAACTCTTAACCGTTATAAACAGTTGTAAATTTGCCTTGGCCTTGCACGACCTTAGCAAAATTGCCCTCTTGCCGCACGGAAAAAACTACGATCGGGATATTGTTTTCCCGCGCCAAAGAAATAGCCGTTGCGTCCATAACACGTAAATCCTTAGTGAGAACATCAATATAGCTGATTTTATCAAAATGCGTGGCCGTTGGGTCTTTCTGAGGGTCGGCAGTATAAACACCATCCACTTTTGTACCCTTATAAATAGCTTCGCAGTCCATCTCGGACGCACGCAATGTTGCAGCAGTATCCGTTGTAAAATAAGGATTTCCGGTTCCCGCGGCAAAAATCACGACTCGGCCTTTTTCCATGTGGCGCAAGGCTTTTCTACGAATATACGGCTCACATATTGAGTCCATACGAATTGCGGATTGAACGCGCGTATTAACGCCAGCAACTTCCAACGCATTTTGGAGCGCCAGAGCGTTAATAACAATGCCAAGCATTCCCATATAATCTGCAGTTGTCCTGTCCATACCCTGCGCTGCGCCGGAAACGCCGCGGAAAATATTCCCCGCACCAACAACGATACAAAGCTCGGCACCAAGATCAACGACGGATTTAATATCCTGCGCAACGCGCGCCACTGTTGCAGGATCAAGCCCATATTCATTGGGCCCCATCAGAACTTCGCCTGACATTTTCAGCATTATACGTTTATATTTCAACTTCGAGGCGGCTTGGCTTTGTGCGGGTTCGGAACTCATTATCTCGTCCATACGATCTGTTATAGGTTAATTTGATACAATCGTATCAGAGGTTTAGCGCAAAGCGCTGCAAGCGTCAAAAGATT
>JBBKXC010000279.1:0-3122 GCA_037969275.1 Bdellovibrionales bacterium
CGTTGTGTTCCTTGGAGGGTGAGGAGGTTGTTCCGCAGTGCGGAGGTTAGTGCTACATCACTAGACATGATTCTATTCCTTTCCTAGGTTTAGAAGATTATGTGTTATAGAAACTCTAATTCCTTGAGCTTCATTCCTAATCATAACAGGAAAAGTCTTAACAAACAGTAAATATTTATGCGTGTAGTTTTTTTTATAGATTTCTATATACTTTAATTTGATAAATAAGCAAAAGCCACGTCCTAAAATGATGCAAACACCCACAAATACTGAGATTTTAGCCAAAATTGCCGATTACGAGGCAAGATTGGGAAAAGACCCTCTGGACCATACGGCGCGCTATTATCTGGGCGAGAGCTATATGGCTTTAAAGGAATTTAAAAAAGCGGGCGACGTATTATATAAACTCATCGAAAAAAATCCCGATCAGGCGATTGTCTATGAGACGACATCAAAGGCGCTGATGTTTGCTGGCGATTATAGAAGAGCTGAGCAAACGCTGTGTTGGGGGCTTAAGCGTCATCCTGGAAAAGTGGAGATGCTTATCAATATGGCCGCTGTTATGCAGTATAAAGGCGATATTAAGATGGCGCATCAAATCATTGATTTGCTGAGTGAGAGATACCCGGACCACCCGAGTTTGGATTTGGTTTTAGGTAGTTTCTATACGCAAATAGGAAAGGGCGATGTAGCCCTTGAAAGACTTTTGGAGGCGCATAATAAAAACCCCGAAGACGTCAGGGTCTTAAATACAATCGGGTATATTTATGGGCAAAAAGAAGAACATTTAACAGCCGCCGAATATTATATTAAGGCGCTGAGAATAGACCCTTTGAACCCGAATGCTTTGAATAATATAGGGAATAGCTTCGGCTCCATGAAAAATGTCGATTTGGCTTTGAAGTTTTATGAGGAAGGCTTGAATATTGACCCTGATCACGGCTCGCTGATTTGTAGTAAGGGCACTGTTTTGGCTAATCACGGTATGTCACAAGAGATTTTAGAGGAATTCCAAAGGGGGTTGGAAATTCTGCGTGGTAACGCCACTATGAAAAACAGTCAGTATCTGGTGCATTACAGTAACTTTGTCTTCTTTATGCATTATGTACCCTATCTTGAGCGTTCGCGGATTTATAATGAGATATTGAATTGGCAAAAAGATATTTGCGAGGGGATTGAGGAAAAAAATCGCCTCAGTTTTGACAATAGCGTCGATAAAACCAGAAAGCTCCGTATCGGAATGATTTCTTCAGGGTTCAAAATGCACCCTGTTGGTCAGATGATCGTTAGGGCTCTTGAAAATCTTGATAAGAACAAGATTGAAATTTACACCTATTATGATGTTCTTGAGGATCGGGTCGATCATATTAAAGATAGAATATGGGCTGTGTCTGATATCAACCGGAATATAATGGGGACACCTAATCACGAATTAATTGATATTATTCGCGATGATAAGATTGATATCTTTATTGAAATGACAGGCCATGCCGAAGGCGGGAAGCGTTTGCCGTTGACCGCTATGCGCGCCGCGCCGGTACAATTCAAATGGGTTGGCGGGCTTTTCGATACGACAGGCGTGCCGCAAAGGGATTATATATTGGGCGACCATATTGAGATTCCTGAGGGTGATGAGAAATGGTATACGGAAACAGTATACCGGATGCCGGATGATTATATCGTCTATAACCCACCCGAGCACGCGCCCGATGTGAAGGCATTACCAGCGACAGAAAATGGCTATGTCACCTTCGGAAATTTGAATAACCTTACCAAGACCAACTCTTATTCAATCGAAGTCTGGTCAAAAATACTAAACACAGTTCCCAATAGCCGTATGCTTTTAAAGGGCAATAAAATGGATACACCCTTTGTGGTGGAGCATTTGCGCAAAGCCTTCGAGAGCCACGGCATCGCCGCCGAACGTGTGATGATCGAAGGCGGAGAGCCGCATCCGGGCTTCCTGGATGTGTATAACCGTATTGATATCGCCCTAGATCCGCACCCCTATACGGGAGGTTTAACAACCTGTGAAGCGCTCTGGATGGGCGTTCCTGTTGTGACATTGCCGGGAGAAACATTCGCCGGTCGCCATGCGGCTTCACATTTGACGAATGCCAAGCTGCCGGAATGGGTTGCCAAGGATGAGAAAGATTATATTGATATCGCGGTTAAATGGGCGAATGATCTGGATGGTCTTGCGGCGCTGCGCGCCGGTTTGCGCGAGCATGTCTCAAAGACCGCGCTCGTAGATGGCCCCAAATTTGCTAGAAATCTGGAAATTGCCTTCCGTCATATGTGGGGTGAATGGTGTGATATGAAAGAGGCTGCTGATAAACCTAAATCTGTTTCAGCGCCCAAACCTAAAAAGAGCAAAAAGAAAAAATAGTAATAATTGAAAGGGAAATAATTATGAACGACATGCCCAGCGGACTATCGATATCGTCCAATGACCCAGCAGCCAAGAAAAACGGTAATGGCGAAAATTTACTCGAC
Source organism: Bdellovibrionales bacterium (assembly GCA_037969275.1). Classification (GTDB taxonomy): domain Bacteria; phylum Pseudomonadota; class Alphaproteobacteria; order Micavibrionales; family Micavibrionaceae; genus UBA2638. Next base: position 2,497 of record JBBKXC010000279.1, read on the forward strand.
CAGCTTGTCGGCGCATTTGCGCAAATGGATGACACGCATATAAATGCAATTGTTCAGGCCATATTGCCCGGAAGCTTGCGTTACGATCTCATTGCTCCGCGCGTTTGGGGTGACGTCGCACGCTTGGCGATACCTGATAGCGTAAATATCAATAATGGCTTTTTTGATACGACCACCGGCGAAATTACGCTTGAGGATGGCTGTTACATTGGTCACTATTGTAAATTTATCGCCAATTCAAAAGATGGTAAGGCCGACGATATCGTGGTTAAGAAGGGTGCGCGTATTGAGGCTGGCGCAATGTTGGTTGGCCCCTGTGTCATCGGGGAAAATGCTGTGATACGCTCGGGCGCTGTCGTTTTGGCGACGGATGTTCCTGCTGGCGCAGTGTGGGGCGGAAACCCTGCTGCGGCGCTGTAGGCTAGTGATATGAGCGCGCGCGATTTAGCTAAAACCCTCGGCTTTGAAGGCCATATTCAAGTTATTGATGTCGGTGCAAACCCGATTGATGGCAAGCCGCCTTATCATGGTATTTATACCGAAGATATTGCACATGTTATTGGTTTTGAGCCTAATTTAGAGGCATTTGCAAAATTAGAGAAAATCAAAAAAGAGCGCGATATGTT
>JBBKXC010000280.1:0-2666 GCA_037969275.1 Bdellovibrionales bacterium
ACGTGTGCCATTGATTTTATAATCGGGCATAATTTCAAATACACCTTTTTCAAAATCATACTCTTTTAGACGAAGAGGCTGCACATATTTAAAACGTACTGGAAAAGTTTCGGAATTCGTCTTAATGTACTCACGCGCTTTGGCTTGCACGCCTTTCCATTCAAATTCATTAAAAAAGTACTGTCGAAAAATATCGCATTCGGTAATCAGTAGGAAATCATCAATTGCAACATCATCGTTTATATTTGGCACCCCGAGTTTCCAATAAAGCTTGGCCAGTTTAGCGAGCGTAATATCATCATAAAAATGTTCGAAATCAGTTACTAGGCCGTCATCTTCTAATGCATGCACATTAATAGGCTCTTGTGCGCGCACATCGGCATGCGATGCGACAAAAGTCGCAATAAAAGCCATGAACAATATTGTTTTTAACGATTTATTTTTAAACATGTTTTGATTAAATAACCTCTGTACCATTATAAAGCTTTTCCTATCTTAAAACAAATGCCTTAATATTTATACGTCTATCCACTAAAATACCCTTCGGCCTCGGATAATGAAATTTCATCGAAGCCCTTATTTTCCCAAACAGGATTTTTATCCTTATCAATAACGGCAGCCCGAATACCCTCATAAAAATCCCGCCCCTGAATAAAATGACGTGCGAGCATGAGGTCAGTTTTGATAATTTCATCAAACCCCATATTTTTACATCTTTTAATGTAATCATTAGCAACGAAAACGCTTATAGGGGAATTGCGAGATATAACGCTGTGATCAGACCTTGCGGCCTCGTTTGCGTTCTCTAGCGCTTCCAATAGGGCGTTTACGTTAGACTCCGCATAAAATACGTTAATTGCCTCAGCCCGCCTCGCAATAGGTGCGTTATTTCCATTGACCGCAATGTAAGGTGATAAAACTTCCGCAACTTTGTCATCTGGCGCGCCGGATTGAAGGGCATCAAGCAATACCTTTACCATCTCTGTTTTCTGCTCTGGTTTCATTTGATAAGCAGCAAGACCGCAATAAACCATATCATCCGCGCTAATAGTATTACCTGTCAGAGCCAAGTAATTACCGATATGGTGCGGAATATCGCGCAAATAATACATGCTGCCAATATCCGGAAAAAAGCCAATGCGCGCTTCAGGCATGGCAAAAACAGTTTTTTCCGAGATTATTTTATATTTAGCGTGTCCACCGACCCCAAAGCCGCCGCCCATAGTGATGCCATCCATATAGGAAATAACCGGCTTAGGATAATGGAATATGCTTTTATTCATCGCGTATTCTTCGTCAAAGAAAAGCACCGCGACATCAAGACCTATGCGCCCCCTGCGGTAATCCATCCCCGCCATATAGAAACCCTTGATATCACCGCCAGCACAAAAGGCGCGATCTCCTGCCCCCTCAATAAAGACGGCCTTAACGCTTTCATCATGGCGCCACATTTCAAGCGCAAACGAAATCTCCCTGATCATATCAAGATCAAGTGCATTAAGCGCTTTTGGGCGATTAAGAACAATGCGGCCTAACGGCCCTTGTTTTTGGATTATGACTTTATGGTCGGAAATAACTTGATCCATTAAAGCACTCTGGTTTAAAGACAATAGGATACTAAACGCCTTAAAGCATATGGCTAAAGGCAACATCACGCAAGAAGAACGTCACATGAGCCAAATTTCATCCACGCATGAAGTCCGTAAAAAGAGCATTGAAACTGCGCTTTACCGCCCAGCTTCACGCATGCGGCGCCTTAGAAAAAATACAGGCATTCGCTCCATGGTTAGAGAGAACACCCTTTGCAAAGAAGATTTAATCCTTCCAATTTTTGTTGAGGAGAATGTAAACGAGCGCCGGGAAATATCATCTTTACCTGGCGTTTACCGTGAAAGCGAAAATACACTGACTTCACGTGTCGTGGAAATCGCACAAGCGGGCGTTACGCACGTCATACTTTTTGGTATCTCTCACAATAAAGATTCAAGAGGCTCCGATTCCCTAAAGGATGACGGCCTTCTTGCCCGTATGATTAGCGCCGCTAAAAAGGCCGCGCCGGAGGTTCAGGTTATTGCGGATATTTGCCTGTGTGAATACACCGACCATGGCCATTGCGGCCCTTTAGGTGCTGATGGCACGCCGGATAATGACGCAACGCTTGACCTCATTGCGCGTCAAGCCGTTATTGCCGCGCAGGCAGGGGCCGATATCCTTGCCCCATCTGGTATGATGGATGGCATGATTGGAACCTTGCGCCAAACGCTTGACCTCAACGGCCTTCACGACAAGCCTATTTTATCCTATGCGGCGAAATACGCATCTTCCCATTACGGCCCTTTCCGCGAAGCTGCCGGGTGCTCACTTGGCGCGCACCAAGGCTATGCGGCGGGAGATCGTAAATCCTATCAGATGGACCCTGCGAACAGCGAAGAAGCTTTGCGTGAGGTTGCGCAAGATATCGAAGAAGGCGCGGATATGCTGATGGTTAAGCCAGGCCTGCCCTATCTGGATATCATTAGCCGCGTCAGCGAGACATTCCGTATGCCCACTTTTGCGTATCATGTCAGCGGTGAATACGCCATGCTCAAAGCGGCTGCTGAAAAAGGCTGGCTCAATTACGAAGACACCCTCATGGAGCAAATGATGTGCTTCAAACGCGCAGGAGC
>JBBKXC010000281.1:0-7216 GCA_037969275.1 Bdellovibrionales bacterium
CAATTGTGGATTTGCCGCTCAAAGCTTCCTCGCGGTCCATCATTGTTTCTATGGTGGCACCACCGCCGACTCCCACATTATCCTGAATGCGCGATGTTGCATCAACCCCGGCGCCAGCCGTTGCAGCGGAGCTTGAGCCACTATCGCGCAAAACTTGCGCGTGAATTGGTGTTGACGCGAAACTAAAAGCAATAAGGGCGGTCGCCGCCATAATTTTAAGTGAGTGTGTCATATTTTTTCTCCTAAATTTGAAATTCTAATTAGCTAACCTTTGTAGCGCTAAAAAGTTCAAATAGAAAAAATATTACACACGGTTATGAGCATATCTCGTCAAGTTGGCTATGCGGCGGCATACCCATGGCATTAAAGCCGCAATCTACATAATGCACTTCGCCCGTCACTGCTGTAGACATACCTGAGAGCAAATAAAGCGCAGTACCGCCAAGCTCGTCCAGCTCAACAGAGCGGCGAAGTGGTGAGGCCAGCGTTGTAAATTTGAATGTACGGCGAGATCCGCCGATTACGGCGCCCGCTAGCGTGCGCATTGGCCCGGCAGATATAGCATTCACGCGAATGCCGTCAGGGCCAAGATCAGCGGCGAGGTAGCGCGTCGAAGCCTCCAGAGCAGCTTTGGCAACGCCCATAACATTATAATTCGGCATTACTTTTTCCGCACCATAATAAGAAAGCGTCACAGCAGAGCCGCCTTCGGTCATCAATTCCTTGGCGCGGCGCATAACCGAAGTAAAGGAATAACAAGAAATATGCATTGTTTTTAGGAAGTTATCGAGAGTCGTATCAACATAGCGCCCCTGAAGCTCATCCTTATTCGAATAGGCAATCGCATGAACGATAAAATCAATGGAGCCCCATTGCTTTTTAAGTTCCTCGAAAACATTATCCAGACCCGCTTCCGAGGTCACATCACAATCAATAAGAATTTTTGCACCCACTGAATCAGCCAACGGGCGGACGCGTTTACCAAATGCTTCACCTTGATAGGTAAAAGCCAACTCGGCGCCGGCAGCGTGCAACGCTTTAGACATTCCCCATGCGATAGAATGGTCATTGGCTACGCCCATTACAAGGCCGCGTTTGCCCTTCATTAAATCCTGCATATGCTTTAGTCCTTATATTTACTCATGGCGAGACAGCAATTTGTGCCGCCGAAACCAAAGCTGTTGGAAATAACTGTTTGGTGCTCCACATTATCAATGCGGGATGTCGCAATAGGGAATGCTTTCGCACCTTCATCCATATTCTCAACATTAATACTCGGCGCGACAAAATCATTGCCCATCATCAAGAGACAATAGATCGCTTCTTGCACGCCGGTAGCACCAAGTGAGTGTCCCGTCATGGATTTGGTCGCGCTAATATGTGGAATATCCTGACGGCCCTCGAAGGCCTCTTTAATAGCGTTTAACTCGCCAATATCACCAACTGGTGTAGAAGTCCCATGCGTATTGATATAGGTCACAGGCGTTTTTACCGTGGAAAGCGCAAGCTTCATAGCTCTCATACCACCTTCACCGCTTGGCGCAACCATATCGGCGCCATCTGACGTTGCGCCATAGCCAGTAATCTCACCGTAAATCTTCGCGCCCCGCGCCTTGGCATGCTCAAGCTCTTCAAGCACGACAATACCGCCGCCACCAGAAATAACAAAACCGTCACGGCCAGAATCATAAGCGCGCGCGGCCTTTTCAGGTGTATCATTATACTTAGAAGACATCGCCCCCATGGCATCAAACAGCACAGAAAGCGTCCAGTCGAGTTCCTCGCCGCCGCCAGCAAACATAACGTCCTGCTTGCCCATCATAATTTGCTCTGCCGCATTACCAATGCAATGTGCAGAAGTGCTGCAAGCCGATGAAATTGTGTAATTCACGCCCTTGATTTTGAAATTCGTCGCAGCCGTTGCGGATGTTGTTGAGCACATAGCCTTAGGCACAGCAAATGGCCCAACGCGTTTTGGTCCCTTTTCACGAGTAATGTCGGCGGCGGCAACTTGCGCGCGCGTAGAAGGCCCACCAGAGCCAACGATAATACCGGTGCGCTCGTTGCTCACTGTCTCATCGGTTAAACCGGCATCGGCGATGGCTTGCTCCATTGAAAGGTGCACATAACCAGCAGCATCACCCATAAAACGCCAAAGGCGCTTGTCGATATGCTCTTCTAAATTTATGTCTGGTTTACCATGCACATGAGAGCGAAAACCCATCTCGGCATATTCCGGCGAAAAAGAAATCCCTGATTTCCCAGCCTTAAGGCTAGAGAGGACTTCCTGCTGGTTATTACCAATACAAGAAACAATACCAATGCCAGTGATGACTACTCTTTTCATGATTATATTCCGCTCAGTTACATCGCATTTGTATTGTCGAACAAACCGACCTTAAGACCTTGCGCCTCATAAATCAGCTTGCCATCGGCGTACATTTTGCCATCGGCAACGCCAAGCACAAGCTTACGATTTATTACGCGCTTGAAATCAACAACGTATTTAACAAGCTTGGTCGATGGCTGCACTTGTCCGGTCAGTTTTAACTCACCTAGGCCAAGAGCGCGGCCAGAACCTGGCGCGCCTGTCCAGCCAAGGAAAAACCCTGTGAGCTGCCATAAAGCATCAAGCCCGAGGCAACCCGGCATAACGGGATCACCTTTAAAGTGGCATTTAAAGAACCAGAGATCCGGATTAATATCGAATTCGGCTTCGATAATACCTTTGCCGTTTTCACCGCCCTCGGCATCCACATTTGTAATGCGATCAAACATCAACATTGGTGGAAGTGGAAGCTGCGCATTACCGGGCCCAAAAAGAGTGCCCTCGCCGCACTGGATTATTTCATCATAGCTATAGCTGGATTTTGGCGTAAAACTCATCGCTTGTTCGTCTTTCATTCCTGCATTTTTCATGCAGCCTTTATAAGCCTTTCAAGACCACTCGGCAAGGGTATAGACACTAAAGATTTGAATTTTTTGGGTATGATTTTTTAAAGCTAGGCTTGTACGGCCTTAAAATCCATACAAACATATTTATAGCTTTCGGTCATCGCGCACATGGCCAAAGGCTTGGCAATGGCAGGCTCGATCTCAGGAAGCTCGCCGCCAGAAGCCACAGCAATCATACGCCCCGCCGCTTTCGCGCACGCAACAGCCTGATCAAAATAACCATCCAGCTTGATAGCCGCAAAGAACGCATCACAAATTGGTTCCATGCCCTGAATAAGTTCGAAAGGCGCATTAATCGGCATATCATTAGCCGCCAAACCAAAGCGCCAATCACTTCCAGCCGGAACACCGAGACGCACAGCCTCCTTAGTCATCACAAAAACAATCTGATCCAGATTATCAGGGATAGCCGCGCCTTTAAAAATCGCACAGGTATTCGAATTAAGCGAAATAGCAAGGCGGCGACCTGAAACAGCGCTCAGAGCGCTAATGCAATCACCAAGCGTCCAACCTTTGCGGGCAACATGATGTTCTATAGCAATATCGCAAAGCTCTTGAGCGGAAATCTCGAACGCCATCGCTAGTTTGGTGCATTCAATCAACAAACGCAGGCTCTCTTCACGCGGAACGCCTTCGGCTTCCCAGCTCACAATAACATTGTGCACAAGATCAATAACAAGATCGTGAAATTCAAAAGCGCAATCCATCCAGTCTTCGAAAAACAAGCGCGCAGCCGTACGGCCACGCTCAGTTTCGGCATCAATGATATTAGGTGGCGGCAGCGCCTCATCCCAGAGCTTTTTGCTATAAGGCTCAACCCCGAGAAGCTTAACAAGCTTGGAGAAACTGGCCTCCATAGCCTGATCGGCCTCATCAAAAACCATATAGGTTTCCACCAATACGCCAGCCATCAATTGAATGAGCAACATAGCATCGGTGCCGCGACTTGAATCGCTCGAAAGCTCGATCAGCGCAGAATAGAAACGGGCGCCCATTTCGGGTTTGTTTGTAATAACGTGCATGGTTGAGTGTGGCTCTTGACGTGGTTTTATAGATAGGAAGACTTGTGGATAAGTCTGTGGAAGGATCGGCGATTGCTCACCTTGTAATATTAGATTAATTGAATTTTTCGTTTTCGTAAACACCCCAAATAAATTTTCTTTCTACCCAGCCCTCATAGCCTTGCGCTGTGATTTTACACCACAGCTCTTGGCACTCATCAAGAGCAACGATAGCATCCGGCTCAACATAAGCCATTAGGCGCGCAGATTCCTCGGGTTTACGCTGCACACGTAAGAGATCATCGGCGCGTATAATCCCGAAGCGCTTACCGGACAGGAGCGATTTATGCACCCAGCCTTGCGTATCCTCAGAATCTTTGATCTTTCTCCAGACATCGAATTCCATGATAATCTCGACGGGCAATCCTTTTTTCTGATATTCCCAGGTTACTGGATATTTACTGCCTGGGCCCGTACGCATAAAAACCTTATCGGAAGATAAAGAAACAAAACGTGGCATAGGTAGACCGGTATTTGAAAATGCCGCCTTTGGGTCTTGCGCTAAAGCAAAATTGGCGGAAAAAGCCAAAAAAAGCAGCACAATCAAAGAAAAGATTTGAATTTTTATTGCATAAAGAGGCATGATCCGGCCCATGAAAGTTGTTAAAGGAATTACAGAGGGCGGCAAAGCCCATATCTCCGTCGCCCCGATGATGGATTGGACGGATCGTCATTTCCGTTATTTTATGCGCCTCATTAGCCCAGATGCAAGGCTTTATACTGAAATGGTCACAGGCGGCGCAATTTTACATGGCGACCGCGACCGATTTTTGCGATTCAATGAGACAGAGCACCCTATCGCACTCCAGCTTGGCGGCTCGAAACCCGCCGATCTCGCCGCCTGCGCAAAATTTGGCGAGGAGTTTGGCTATGACGAGATTAACCTTAATTGCGGCTGCCCCTCTGATCGCGTGCAGAACGGCGCGTTCGGGGCGTGCTTGATGAAAACCCCCGAGCATGTCGCCGAATGCGTTGACGCAATGCAGAGCGCTGTCTCAGTCCCCGTTACAGTAAAATGCCGCATCGGCATTGATGAATTGGACAGTTTTGAATTTCTGGATAAGTTTGTGGATATAATTGCGGATAAGGGCTGCAAAACCTTTATCATTCACGCACGAAAAGCTTGGCTAAAGGGCCTAAGCCCAAAAGAAAACCGCCAGATTCCCGTGCTGGATTACTCACGCGTTTATGCCATCAAAGAAAAACACCCGCATTTAGAGATTATCCTGAATGGTGGATTGCAAGATTATGAGGCCGTCCAAAACGCTTTAGATAATTGCGACGGCGCGATGATTGGACGCGAAGCCTATCAAAACCCGTATTTCATGGCAGAGCTTGAGGCAAAGCTATTTCAGAATAATAATATGCTTGCTAGAGAAGTCATTGCAGAAAAAATGATTACCTACGCCGAAATTCAGGCTAAAGAACACGGCACCCCCATTAAATCCATCACCCGCCACATCCTTGGACTTTATCACGGACAATACGCGGCCAAACAATGGAAACGCACACTGAGTACCCTTCCTTACGAAGATGGCGCAGGGCCGCATGTTATTGCAAAAGCGATTGATGCGGTGCGCCTAGCCCAAGAGGCTAGAATCAACGCATAATGTCCAAAGAGGACAGAAATGCATTATCTCGCGCCAGAAGAAAAAGATGAATTTATTGAATTAGTCAGGGATGATAACCTGCCCGGCATCTTTGAAGCTGATTACTGCGCCCTGCGCAAAATTCCCTATAGCTTTTATAAGGACGGTCATCTCCTCATTCTTGAAAACTTAAGTATAGCGCCGCCCTTTGCGCTGGATTACCTGCAATCAGGTCAGCATATTGTCTATCTGGATGGCAGCGCGGCGCCGTTTGAAATATTGAACGCCCATGGCTGCCTTAATTTGAATGATGAGACAATCATCGATTATCTTGAGTTCTTCTGCACATATGTTAACCAAAGGCCGGATAATATATTGCTCCTGCGCAATCCCGATCACATCCCGTTTCAAGATACGATCTATATTGATTTTCATTTCGACAAAAATAATTACGGCGAAAAAGATATCAAGGTAAAGCGCAGTGAAAACGGCTATATTGTCAATGCACCCTTCGTTTTTGCGGGTAAAATCGATCTTGGCATCGCAACAATTAATGATAATGGCGACATCCATATTGAGCGGGAGAACCCAAGATGATTCAGCCCGCCTACACACACCCCAGAGGTGAAGTCATACTAAATGAGGTCAAAAGCATCTTATCGGCCTCTGCCAAAGGCGTCTCCCTACTCCAAGAGCCCGCACAAATCATCATCCTAAAAGGCCCACTGCCCCAAGCCTTTGTTTATGAGGATAAAATAATCTATTTGCGTATTCCCGCCCTTCAGGAAAAAGGCCGTCTTGAGCAAGCCATTGATCTGGCCGGTGCCTATATAGAGCTTAAAATGAACCAAAAGCTTAGCCCCTTAGAGGCCGAAAGCCTTGGTAGCGATGACATTTTATCCGAGCAGCATTACAAGAATGTGGCCATCATCTATAAGACCTTCCCCATCGCCGCCGAGCTTGAAGAGCAAGGCCATAAAGCGGTCAAGGAACTACGCCTTATGGGTCTCGGAAAGCTATATCAGGCTTGGAAAACTGGCGTTACACTAGAAGACTGTGCTAATATCTATTGGGAAATGTTCGAAACAAAAGAGGAAGATTAAAATATGAGCCTGAGAACACCAAGAACAGCAATGGGTGTCGGCACGGTCGCAGAGCGCCGTATGCCTGCGCGCGCACGCAGCATGCCGCATAGATCAACCAATCCAACGCGTAATATGAAGCTACCACGCAACCGCTAGGGCTTTAAACTTGTTGTTGTGAGCTATCTTTGCGCTTTTGCAATTCTTCCATACTGACATGAAAGCTTTCACCGCAGCCGCATCTCCCCGTTTCATTCGGGTTCGAGAAATCAAAGCGGGAATTACCCAAATCATCACTGACATAATCGACATTCATGCCAAAGAGCATCCAGCTATGCATTTTAGGAATGTAAAGCGCCGCGCCATGGCCTTCGAATTTATCATCGCCATGGATATTCTCATTCGGCTTAATATATTCCATCACATAGGAATTACCCGAACACCCCGTAGGCTTAACGTTTAAGCGCAAGCCCAATGTGCCTTCGGGAGCCTTATCCAGAAGCTTGTGAATTTGGCTCGCGGCCTTGTC
>JBBKXC010000282.1:0-5415 GCA_037969275.1 Bdellovibrionales bacterium
ATTGGCGCGGGCGCTTTTACCTTTGGTATGGATGATGACACCAATCACTATGATTTCGTTGATATTGATTCATCCCTGCAAGCCATTGCCGAGAAATACATTCTCAAGCAAAAGCTCAAAGAGAATAAGACTTTTCACGCTGTTCCGGCGCGCGCCTTCCTGAGCGGCGCAGAAAAGAAATACGACGTCATCTTGCTGGACGCCTATTTTGGTGATCGGACAATCCCCGAGCATCTGGTGACGCAGGAATTTTTCAAGCATGTGAAATCGACACTCAAGCCTGATGGCGTTATTGCCGCCAATTTTATTATCTCGCCTAATTTCGAAAGCAGATTTGCGCAAAAGATCGATAATACCCTGCGCAGCGTCTTCCCGTATGTTTCACGTATTGCAATCAATGAGGAATACCACCTTTGGAGCGAAGACAATGCTATGACGTCCAATGTCATCTATTTTGCAAAGAACAATGAGGCGGCGGATAGAGCAGGCATTTATACAGACAACAAAAACACGATCTTTTTCGATAAACCGCAAAGACGCTAGAGCCTAAAGGACAATAAGGTGCTCGAACAAATACAGGCATTTATTAAAAGCGGGGCATCGTTTTCAACAGAGATCATCGTTATTGGCCTTGTATTTTTTGCGATTGAACGGTTACGCCCTGCGGAAAAAGATACGCCGTTCTTTAAATCCGATTTCCGCCAAGAGCTCGGATTCGCCCTTATAAATGCCCTTATTTTCTTGCCTATATTTACTATTTTCGTGGCGCTGGCGCTGAATTATATTGCCGAGCCGCTCATCCCTTATCAGATGTTTGCCGGTGAGATTGAAGCGCTGCCGATTGTGCTTCAGATGTTACTCGGCGCGTTTATTCTGGATTTCAGCACCTATTGGCGCCACAGATTTACGCACCGCTATCTCTGGCCAGTTCACTCCATCCACCATAGCGCCCTGAGTATTAACTGGCTGACGGGGATGCGCCTTCATCCCATCGAGATCTTAGTGGCACTGTTTTTCGATCTGTTCTTGTTGCATGTTTTGGGATTTGGCGGCGCGGGTATGCTCTTTGCTATGGTGTTCCTGCGAGGCTACAACCATTTCACGCATGCCAATATTAATCTCGAATATAAAGCGCCGCTAAAATATATTCTCGCTTCGCCGAAATATCACCGCTGGCACCATGCCGATGAATTTGCCGCGCATGGCAAAAATTATTGCTCCACCTTTTCTTGTATCGACCTAGCCTTCGGGACGTTCTATCACCCGGAAGGATTGCCCAAGGGCTATGGCATCGGGGACGATCAGGCCCACTATCCGCAAGCATTGCACGGCCAATTGCTCTACCCCTTCAAAAAGATATTATCCAAAAAATCAAAGAAATGATTGCGGGTCTACATCGATCTGAATCCGCACCGTGGAGGGCGTTTTAATTCCGCTCACCCAGTCTTTAAGAATTTTTTGCATGTTGACGGGCTTATCGGCATTCACCAATAAACGGTAACGATAGCGCCCGCGAAGCCGCGCGAAAGGCGCTGGCGCAGGGCCAAGCGTTTGGATATGCAATCCGCTTTCCGTTGCGCCTTGCGGGGATGTACGCCCCAGTGCTTTGGCGACCTCAATCACTTGGCTTTCTTCACGGCCAGAAACAATGATGCCGGCAAGGCGGCTATAGGGCGGCATATGGGCTTGTTCGCGCTCCCACGCCTCAACCTCGAGGAACTCATCGCGCTGGCCTTTTTCGAGCGCCTGCATGATGCGGTGATCGGGCATGAAACTCTGGAGGTAAACGCGCCCACGTTTTTCCGCGCGCCCTGCTCGCCCTGCCACTTGATGGAGGAGCTGATAGGTGCGCTCGGCGGCGCGAAGGTCACCGCCCGCCAGACCAAGATCGGCGTCAATCACACCCACCAAAGTCAAATTCGGGAAGTGGTGACCCTTGGCGATAATTTGCGTGCCGACAATAATATCAATCTCGCCGCTATGGATTTTTTCCAGCATGGCTTTGAGGTCTTCATTGCTCTCCGCCGTATCACTGGCGAGGATCATGATGTTTTTATCGGGGAAGAGCGCTTTGGCCTCCTCGTAGATCCGCTCGACACCGGGGCCGCAGGCGGCAAAGCTATGCTCTTCTCCGCAATCGGGGCAAGTCTTGGGCTGGCGCATCCTAAAATCGCAATGGTGGCATTGCAAATTACCGCCCGATTTATGCTCGACCAGCCACGCCGTGCAGCGGGGGCAATTCATCCGGTAGCCGCAAGTACGGCAGAGCGTAAGAGGGGCATAGCCGCGCCTGTTCAGGAAATATAAAACCTGCCCGCCCGCATCCAGTGTTTCTTGCGTAATTTCTTTAAGCGTTGGCGAGATGAAGTGCTGGCGCTCCGGCCTGTCCTCGCGCATATCAATCAAATGGATATCGGGCAAATGCGCCCCGCCGAAACGCGACGTTAAATGCAAATGATGATAGCGCCCATTCCAAGCGTTATGGATGGTCTCCAAGGACGGCGTGGCCGAAACCAGCACAACCGGAAACTTGCCCATAGAAGCGCGCACAACGGCCATGTCGCGGGCATGATAAATAACGCCCTCTTCTTGTTTATAAGCGGGGTCATGCTCTTCATCGACAATAATCAGCCCTAAATCAGCATAGGGAAGAAAGAGCGCTGAGCGCGCCCCTATCACGACCTTCGTATCGCCTTGCGCCACGCCGCGCCACGCATTTTTGCGCTGGGATGGTGTCAAATGCGAATGCCAAAGAGCTGGCGCGCAGCCGAAACGGGTTTTGAAACGATCCAAAAACGCATTTGAAAGCGCGATCTCGGGGAGTAAAATCAGAACCTGCTTATCGGCCTTAAGCGCTTCGGCCACGGCCTCAAAATAGGTCTCGGTTTTACCCGCGCCCGTCACCCCGTCCAGCAGGACAGTTTGAAAACTGCCCTCTGTGATCATATTTTTCATTGTGGTTGCAGCCGCGTTTTGATCTTCCGATAGCTCCGGCCCCGCTCTATGCGGATCGGGATTGCGGCACGGCGCAGGCGAGAAAATTTCGACCTCCTGAAGCACGCCTTTTTTAACAAGCGTTTTGACAACGGAAGAGCTAACGCCCGCCTCCTCGGCAATTTCAGAAAGCCTGCGCACATGGCCATCATTTAAAAGATCAAAAACTGCGCGCTGTTTCGGGTTGAGGTTCTGCAGGAACTTCTCCCCCCTCAAATCTTTGGCCACGCTATAGCCTTTTGTCGGGGCTGGCGGCTCAAGCGCGCCTGGGGCGCTCAGCGACATTTTCATCACAAAACCGCGCGCGCTCATCGTGTAATCGGCGACCCAATCCAGAAATTTACGCTGCACCTCCGGCATCGGCATTAAATCATATTTGGCAATAATGGATTTCAACTTTTTGGACGAAACATCGCCCGCGCCGTCCCCCCAAACCACAGCCGGAATTTCACGGCTGCCCAGCGGCACAATCACATAATCGCCCGCTTCTACGCTCATGCCCTCCGGCACAAGATAGTCATAGGCCTTGTCTACCGGATAGGGCACGAGAATACTGCGCAGTTTTTGCGCTTTAGCGCCGCTTGGTACGGGCGTATTATTCAACTCGGGTAAGAGACTTTCTTGCATAGACGCATGGTAGGGAAATTGACGCCATTAGAATAGCAGAAAATATTTGACATAACATCGACCCTTCCAGTACTATACCTCATACTCAAAATTATAAAGGCGTGGAAATGAAAAACAAATTTACAGTTATTCAGGGCGGAAAATCACAATTACACACCCCAAGACCCACAGATGAACAGGCTATGGGCGCTATTTCCGATGACGGGGGCTTAAAGGGCTTTTTCGGCGATCTTGCAGAGCATCAACCACTGGAGTTAGACGAATTATCGCCCGAGGCACGCATGGAAATCGAATATATGCTTTTAAGTGATCCTAAGGAAGACCAATTCGATTTCAGACATTTGGGCTTAGCTTAACGCTTGAAATCTATCCTTATAAGCGCTACCAGTATGTTTAAATAAAAACAACAAGGTAGCGCCATTATGAAATTTTTCGCCGATACATCCGATATCGAAGACATCAAAGCACTCAACCAAGCAGGAATGCTGGACGGTGTGACAACCAACCCTTCTATCATTGCCAAATCAGGCCGCGAGTTTATTCCACTTATCGAAGAAATTTGCTCAATCGTTGAAGGCCCCGTGAGCGCGGAAGTAGCTTCGACCGATTACGAGACCATGATTAAAGAGGGCAAAAAACTTGCCGCTATTGCTGATAATGTTGCTGTAAAAGTTCCTCTGACACGCGATGGCCTTCGCGTTTGTAAAGAGCTCAGCGACGCCGGAACGATGGTCAATGTGACGCTTTGCTTCTCCGCAGGTCAAGCCTTGCTCGCCGCGAAAGCAGGCGCGACATTTATCTCGCCTTTCGTGGGACGCCTTGATGATGTTTGTCAGGATGGCCTACAGCTTATCTCCGACATCATGCGCATCTATGAGAGCTATGATTACTTTGATACGCAGGTTCTTGTGGCCTCTGTACGTAACCCGATGCACATCATCGACAGCGCCAAAATGGGCGCGCATGTCGCGACTTGCCCCCCGAGCGTTATTTACCAGCTCTATAACCACCCCTTGACGGATAAAGGCCTTGCCGCCTTTGTAGAAGACTGGAAGAAAACCGGCCAGAGCATTTTATAAAGTATAAGCCCTACAGGACGTTTTGGAAGATTGTCGCCATTCTCACAGAGCGTCCTGTAAGGTTCAGGCCGTCTTCATAAGTGCGCATTGAAGAATTTAAATACAAAAAAACAAGGCGCTAACAACTTAACTACAAAAGAATATTAATCCATTTGCCTAGAAAGCAGCGGGGCAAAGCGCAGCCGGATGTAAATAATCTCTATCGACTATAAAAGGAGAGGATGGCGGATTACTTTGGTCTAAATGATCCTCTTGTTCAAATACGGAATATTCTGCAGACGTACAAAGCACAGCAGAAAAAGCATTAAATGCCTCGGCCATCAGCATTTCCGGATAAACCGGATTATCGCGGCTCTCTTCCAAATATTCAACGGCGCGTGCGCGCGAAATATCTGGAAAATATTGCTTCAAATAACCCAGCTTGTCTTCAATAAGAACGTCATCCATAATCGACAATCTATCTTGCTCGTATACAGAATCCGCGACATGCCTGCGAGTCATAAACAATAGGAAATCATGCGTCCCATACACACAATTCGTAACATCAAAGACCGCAAAATTCATGGGCGCATCGGCAAAACCGACATATCCGGATGTATCCTCTTCAATGCCTGAAAACGACATCGTGCAACCCAAATAATCGTGCGCATTTCCCACCGAAGGCTCAGCCAGCGCCACGGAAGCGCCGCCGCTTGCGGTTGTTGCTACAAGCGCG
>JBBKXC010000283.1:0-2750 GCA_037969275.1 Bdellovibrionales bacterium
GAGAAGATTTACCAAAGCCTCAAACTGACCACCGAGATCATGAAGGGCGCAGGATTTGACCGACCACGTATCGGCGTCGCGGCCCTGAACCCCCATGCAGGAGACGGGCGCAACTTCGGCACTGAAGATGACGACATCATCGCCCCCGCCGTAAACCGCGCGAAGGCCGAGCAGATGGCAGTCACCGGTCCGGTCCCGTCGGACACCGTGTTCGTGCGTGCCATAAAGGGCGAATTCGACGCGGTGAAAAGCATTAGCTTTGATTTGGCCAAGGGCGAGACGCTCGCTGTTGTGGGCGAATCGGGCTCGGGTAAATCGGTTACGGCTTTGGCTATTATGCAGCTCCTGCCTTATCCTGTTGCCAGCCATACTCACGAAAGCTCGATCATGTTTAACGGCGAAGCGCACCAAGTCACAGGCCGCATCGTCAAAATGGCCGAAGATAAGGGCTGTAAATTGCACGAGCTAGCACTTATAAATATGCAAGGCGCGCACGATAATATTACGGATGAAATATTCGGGGTCTTAAGGGTTTAGCTCTAATGCGTTTGAAACTACATTCACGCTATCATCTTTGATTTTTTGTCCAATAATGATTTGTTTCTGCCTATCATTTTCAAGTCCTAAATGAAAGCTTTGCAAATCTTTTGTGATGTCACCGAATACATTTTCCAAGGCCAACCTTGTTTGTGCAGGAGAAGCATTTTCAATTTGTGCGGGCATTATGTGATCATCCATTTCAAGCTGTTCCTGAACCTTTTTGGTCACTTTTTTGCCTAATAAATCCATGCGTCTTAATTGGTACATATTAAACTGCCGTATAGCATTCATTGCTGGGATTTGCACTGTAGCGGACATACTGGCAATTCTTCCAAGTCGATTACGCTCGGATGCTATAACTTTTGCGATCGAGCCAAAATTGGCTGCTTGATGTGTCATAAACTGTGCGCTCAATCTTAAAGAATAAATCCGTTCATCGATCACCTCTGGAATAGAAGCGGTCGCAATGTCTGTTGGTAAATCAAGATCTTCGGAATGCACAAGACGTTCTTTTTGTTCTTCCAACATAACGCGGTGCGCCTCCAGAACTTTATAGAAAGCGCCGCATAGTTTGATAGCATGATCTGCAATTTCGAGATCATCGGCAAAATTTTCGCTATCCATTCTAACCAGATCCGGTAATTTCGAGAATTTTTCAATGAGCCGCATCATCGGCATATCTTTTGGCTCGACTATGCGCACGCGGGTGAAATTTCTTTCCCACCAACCATCCGGGTCATCTCTAATTATTAATTCTTTTGAAGCTGACTGTATGTCTTCTAAAGAAGCTTCAATACATTCATTCGTGTGTACGGCCGAATTTGCATTATAAATAAAATAAGTGCCGAGTTGTGACATGGCACGGCCCATATTTTCTTCAACGTCCAGTCCAAAACCGGCAATATCCCTAAATTGACGTGCGGGAATACTTAGCGCCTTTTCCCTGATTTTTTCTTCAGTTAAATCTGGGATTTCGATGCTCTGCGGCGAAGAAACCATATCTCTGGATTGCTTGTTAACCGATTTAATAAACGACAAAACATTATCGGCTGAAGTGCTGTCATATTTATGAACCAGCCTGACAATATATTGATGCTGCTTATATATTTCTTCAGAAGGATACTGATTTCCGATAATGCCAGCGTAATGAAAATTATTACCGGAAACATGTTGCCGGTATTTTTCTGCCCATTTGCGATATTGATTGGAGCCTTGCTCATCAAATTCAGCATCTGCAATGTTTACTATATCTTTACAAAGGTCGTTAATAGCTGTCGCATGATAATAAAATTCTTTCATCTCATCGATCGGTACATTACCGAAATTCTTACTCAGTAGGGACAAATTATCAAAAACTTTACCCATACGGTGTTCATCTACGGTAGGATCACTCAAAAATAAAGCTGCTGCATTATCAGTTGTCATTAAAGCATAAGTCCAACGCAACATTTCATCGTCAGATGGGTGCTCTTCCAAAAGCCAATTAAGTTTTTTGACTACCAGAAGATTTTGCTCAAGTTTATGTTTTTTCTGCATATTGTCCTTTAAACATAATGCAATTAATATGTCAATAAAAAACGATTGGACAAGCATCCAGCCTTTCTCTTTAATGTCACTATGAGCAAAGAATCCCCCTTCCTATCCGTCAAAAATCTTTCCGTTCGATTCCAAACGCCCAAAGGTGAGTTTGAAGCGGTTAAAAATATCAGCTTTGATCTGAATAAGGGCGAGACACTCGCGATTGTGGGTGAGTCCGGCTCTGGTAAATCAGTGAGCGCTCTTTCTATTATGCAGCTATTGCCCTATCCCGTTGCCAGCCATTCCGCCGAAAGCTCTATCATGTTTAATGGCGAGGAAATGGTCGGCAAATCTGAAAATGTCATGCGTAAAATTCGAGGCTCACAAATCGGCATCATTTTTCAAGAGCCTCTGACAGCGCTTAACCCGCTGCACACCATCGAAAAGCAAATCGGCGAAGTGCTGAAAATTCACAAAGGCTATGGCCGCGATAAAGCGCGCACCCGGATTTTCGAGCTCATGGATCTTGTTGGTTTAACAAATATGAAAGATCGCTTGAACGCCTATCCGCACCAGCTTTCCGGCGGACAACGCCAGCGCGTGATGATTGCTATGGCGCTTGCCAATGACCCTGAGCTTTTGATCGCAGATGAGCCGACAACGGCGCTTGATGTCACCATTCAAGCGCAAAT
>JBBKXC010000284.1:0-6003 GCA_037969275.1 Bdellovibrionales bacterium
GAAGCCAGCTGTTAAAAAAGTAGCGGCTAAGAAGCCAGCTGTTAAAAAAGTAGCAGCGAAGAAGCCGGCTGTTAAGAAAAAAGCAGCTGCAAAAAATACAGCCGTTAAAAAAGTAGTAGCGAAGAAGCCAGCTGTTAAAAAAGTAGCGGCGAAGAAGCCAGCTGTTAAAAAAGTAGCGGCTAAGAAGCCAGCTGTTAAAAAAGTAGCAGCTAAGAAGCCAGCTGCGAAAAAGCCAGCCGCTATCAAGAAAATAGCAGCCGCGAAGTCTACAGTTAAGAAAGTGACGGCGAAGAAGCCGGCCGCTAAGAAAAAAGTAGCGGCTAAAAAGAAGTAATTCGAGTTTTAAAAAATTCTTAAAACAGCGCGGGTTTTCCTGCGCTGTTTTACGTTGGCGGCGTTTCTTTCAAAATATAAGGGAGCAGGGAATCCAGCCGTAACCATCCCTCTTCTGTTGGCGTTATTTCCGCGCCGTTTTGTTTAAGCCAACCTTCTGCGCATAATGCCGCGAGCCGTTTTTCATCAATAAAATTCTGCCATGCTTTAATGCCTGATTTTGCCGCGGCGTCTTCAAGATTGGTGGCCGCGCGTATACGTAATGCGCCCATCAGAATTTCTGTGAAATGATCGAGCGGGGATAGGGCTTCATGTTCTTTTGCGCCATGTCCGTTTTTTGCGATGGCCTCCATCCAATCTGATGGGCGCTTGTAATCTTCTGTGGCGAACTTTATTCCGTCCCGTGTAATGCGGCCATGCGCGCCCGCGCCGATGCCTATGTAATCCTGCGCATGCCAATATACAGAATTGTGGCGCGACTCATGGCCTTTGGCGGCGTAGTTGGAGACTTCGTATGCGGGCATGCCATGCTTGGCCATAATGGCGTTTGTGCTTTGATAAAATTCTGCGCATTCATCATCACTAATGGGTGCGAAATCGCCGCGCGCCACTTGCCGCTCGAAGGCTGTGCCTTCTTTGATAGTGAGTTGATACGCCGAAAGATGGCCTTTCATGAGCGGGATGGCTTCAAGGATCTCGTTTTCCCAATCGGCAACGCTTTGCCCCGGACGCGCGTAGATTAAATCAAAGGTAAAGCGCTCGAAAACATCATCGGCAATTTCAATGGCGCGCCTGACATCATCACTTTTATGCAGGCGGCCTAAAAATTTGAGTGCATCATCGCGCAGGGATTGAACGCCAAGAGAAAGGCGGTTTATCCCGGCGGCGCGGAAGGCTTGAAATTTATCGTATTCGGTTGAAACGGGATTGGCCTCAAGCGTAATCTCAACATCATTTGCAACGCGCCAGCCTTTGCCGATCTCTTGAATAATGGCGGACACTTCTTCAGGCGCCATGAGAGAGGGCGTGCCGCCGCCAAAGTAAATAGAGACAATTTCCCGCTCCGGCAGCCATTGTTGATGCGTGCGGATGGCGCGTAAATAACCTTCCAGCCAATCTTTTGGGTCATGGTCGCGGCGCAGGTAAATATTGAAATCGCAATAGGGGCATTTAGACAAGCAAAAAGGCCAGTGGATATATACTCCGGTCTGGCCCTTTTGAAACATATTTTTAGTCTTCTATTAAGTCGTCTTACTTAACGTTGAATGAAGAGCGGTTCAGCATTGCAGGCTCGATGCTTGCAGATGTTGTGCCGATAGTGTTCAGCATTGATTCAAATACGATTGGAAGTGCGAACAATGAACCACCAGCGGCCAAACGGATCGCGCCGTCTTTCATTGGTGTTTGTGAAGGGTTCTCAACGTGATCTTTGATCTTCATGATACCAAGTGTACCCATCAGGATACCCAAAAGGTAACAAAGGCTTGTAATAAGACCCGGAAGTTCTTCAACGGAGTTATTAATGTTTCTGGCGATATCGCCGAAATTATTTCCTGCCCAAGCGGCATCGGAAGCAGAAAGAATGCCGACGACTGTGGCGGCTTGAATTTTTAAACTGTGGCGGTTTAGAAGTTTCATAATCGTTATCCTTTTAAGTTGTTCTCGGTTTTCCCCCAAGACATGGTTCTTTTAAAGAGATTATCTTTGAATGTCAAGCTTTTTCCATAGCACAAACGTCAAATCTGTTTATTAACAATTGGTTAAGCCATAAAAAATAAGTTTTATTTTTTTATCAAAAAGCTCTGTAATTTGGCAAAAGCGTCGGCGCGGTGACTGATTCTATGTTTTTCTTGTGGTGCGATCTCCGCAAATGTCTGGTGCATACCGCTTGCGACAAAGATCGGATCATAGCCGAATCCTTTTTCTCCGCGCGGTGGCCAGACAATCTCGCCTTCTACGCTGCCTTCGAATGTCTGTGTGCGGCCATCCGGCCAAGCTAATGCTAACACGCATATAAATGCAGCGCTGCGATCTTGTGCATCGCCAAGCGCGTCATTCACTTTTTCCATGGCGGCGTTGAAGTCGCGCGGCTCTCCTGCCCAGCGGGCGGAGTATATGCCGGGCTCGCCGTTCAAAGCGCCCACGCTAAGGCCGCTATCATCGGCAAGCGCAACTTTGCCGGACGCTTTGGCGGCGGCGAGCGCTTTAAGGGCGGCATTGGCAACAAAGGTCTTGCCCGTTTCCTCCGGCTCGTCCAGATCAAGTTCGGCGGCGGAGTAAAAGCGCACGGCGTAAGGGGCGAGCAAATCGGCAATCTCGCTGACCTTACCTTTATTATGTGAGGCGATAACGATGTCTTCTTTACCGAGGTCGATCATATGAATGCGTTCCATCCTAAAATCCGAAACTTGTAGCGAGCTGCTCGGCGCGGGTGAGCGCTTTATCGAGGGCGGCCATTGTCGGGGCCATATCGGTGCTCTCATCATTCAGCCAGACGCGCAGGATTTTAATATAAAGCCCGCTCATCGCTGCGATCTTGATGGCGCCGCGTGGGCCATTGGTATTCACCTGAACGGCTTCAAGCATCCAGCTAATCGAGCGGCATAGATGGGGCATCGAAATAATGGCTTGTTTGGGGTCGCATTTGAAGGATTTCAAAATGGCTGTAATGCCGTCGCGGTTTTCATTCAGGACCTCGAAGCGGTCCATGAATATATCAAAGAGCGCATCGCGCGTAGAGTTTTCGGGATCAAGCGGGGAGAGCCGTTCTAATGTGGCACGGTCGATCATGCGGCCTAAAGCGTTTAAAACATCGCTTTTATCCTCGAAATAGCCGTGCAGAACAGCGAGGTCTATGCCGGATTCTTGCGCTATGTCATAGAGCGTGACGCTTTCCCATCCTTGCAGTGCGGCAAGGTGCAGCGCCGCGTTAACGGCTGCTTCTTTGGGGCTATCCCCTTTTTTTTCGCTGTTTTTCGTGTTTGTCATGCCGCGAAGCCTTGTTTTTCCTGATAATTTCTATAGAGATAATAGCTATATGAATTAAATGTATAAATAAAGGAATTTACAAATGTCTGAACCACGTTTTGGTGTAGTTGCCGTCGGAAATGCCCTGCTTGATGTACTGGCCAATGCCAGCGAAGCGTTTATCACAGAGCAAAATGCGCAGCACGGGATGGAAAAAGGTTCGATGACGCTCATTGATGAGATGCGTGCGGTTGAGCTATACGCTCTCATGGATGCGGGCGTTGAGACATCTGGCGGCTCTGCGGCTAATACGATGGCGGGATTTGCGTCATTTGGTGGTAAGGGCGGCTTTATAGGCAAAATTGCAGCGGATGAGCTTGGTAAGATATTTGCACGTGATTTACGCGCACAAGGGCTTATTTTTGATACAACACCTTTAGCTATTGGCGCGCCGAGCGGTCGCTGCCTCATTCTTATTACGCCCGATGCACAGCGCACGATGAATACTTATCTTGGTGCGAGCGTGGAGCTATCTCCTGCTGATATTGATGAAGAGTTGATTGCCGATGCGCAGGTAACGTATCTTGAAGGCTATCTCTTTGATAAAGAGCGCGCTAAGCAAGCCTTCATCGCGGCCTCTGAATGTGCGCATAAGCATGGCCGTAAGGTTGCGCTGACATTATCCGATCCATTTTGTGTTGATCGTCATCGCGACGATTTTCTTGCGCTGGTTGAAAACCACATTGATATTCTTTTTGCCAATGAAGACGAGATTAAGTCTTTGTATCAAGTCGAGAGCTTTGATGAAGCCGTTAAGGCTGTGAGCGGGAATGTTGAGATGGCCGTCTTAACCCGCAGTGAAAAAGGCGCAGTTGTCGTTTCCGGTGATATGCGCGTTGCCGTGAACGCCGAGCCGGTCGAGAAGGTTGTCGATACGACAGGGGCGGGGGATCAATTCGCCGCCGGTTTCTTGTTTGGCTACACCAAAGGCAAAGATCTTGAGACATGCGCCCGCTTTGGCGCTATTGCTGCTGCGGAAGTAATCTCGCATGTTGGCCCACGCCCCTTGGTCGCACTGTCGGATTTAATCAAACAGACAAAAGCGGCCTAAACCGCTTTTAAAAACGCTTCTATTTTTTGTGCCATAGTGATGTCGCGCTCGGAAATGCCGTCCGCGTCATGGGTTGTTAATGTGATGTCCACACGGTTATACACATTAAACCATTCGGGGTGATGATCCATCTTTTCGGCCAGTAAAGCCACACGGTTCATGAAGCCCCACGCTTCGTTAAAGTCTTTAAATTTCAACTGCTTCTTGATGGCTTTTGTGTCACTGGATAAGTTCCATCCCTCTAGCTTACTCAGGGCGTTATCCACAGTTTCTGGGGGTAATTTGGCAACCATTATTTCTTCCTCGCTTGTTCGAATCTTTCAGGCATCGTAGAATATGATTCATCAAGAAACAACAAAGCTTTGTCCGCCCAAAATATATGGCGGCATAATTTTCGTTAGGGAGATTTCGCATGGACGCACGCAAGATCATTATGAATTTTTCAATGCCGCCTTCGCTCGAGGATATCGAAGTTATGGCCGGCAACGCGCTGGATCATATGCCCGATGAATTGGCCAAGCAATGCGCTGATCTGTCTGTCGTGGTCGATGATTTTCCCGATGAAGCATTGGAGAGCGAGCTTGAGATTGATGATTCATTTGACCTTTTGGCGCTGTATCGCAGCGGAAAGGAAATCTCGCCCGGTATCGAGCGTAAGACAGCCAATGATGATGATGTGCTTATGATCTTCCGCAGACCGCTTCTTGATATGTGGTGTGAGAGCGGGGAGGATTTAAACTCTGTATTGCATCAGGTGATTATAGAGGAGCTCGGACGTAATTTCGATTATTCCGAAGATGAAATCCAGGATATGACTCGTCGCCATCACCAAGGCATGCTTTAGGTCTTTAAACTTAAAATCTAATCTATAACGAACTTAATTGACACAGTCGGCGCCGTCATAATGACAACCGGGTTGCATGCAAACAGCATCATCTATTGTTGTGCCGTCATTTCTTTCAAATTGCAGTCCCGTTAGCAAACGCCCATTTCCAGCGCCTGAGCAAGCGCCTGTCAACTCAGCAGAATATCCGTACCACATATCCATACCGCCCTGTGTTGATGGATCAGCAGGCAAGGGGTAAGCTGCAGTGAAGGCTGCGTCTATATTTGCTGTGCGCGTTGGATCAGGGCAAGGAATGGGGTAAAAGCGGATGTCCGTTGTGGAGAGGTCTTCAAAGCGAACCCACCAATTTGGATTGAAATTGTTGCATTTTAGAACGGCCCAAACAACGTTCATCGGGTTACACAATGCGCCTACAGGTACCCAAGAGAATGTTCCACCGCCATAAATATGCGAAAAACTATCCAAAAATGCAACGAGGCTGTCGTGAACCGTAATATCTAGAGCATTTTCAAGGCTGTTTGGGTAAATTCGGTAGGGCGGATTTGTGCCGTTAAACTCTGGTGGGGGTATACCCGTGCTTAATCCTCTTTCAGAGAAGCTAGCGCCAGCAAGGCCGAGCGTAAGGAAATCTTCGTGGAAGCAAGAATATTCCAGAACGCTATCGGGTTTTAGAATGATACGCTGCGCTTGTTCCATCTCGCGCTTGCCCTGCGCATAGGTGCGGGCGCGCAGTACATCCCAATAG
>JBBKXC010000285.1:0-4174 GCA_037969275.1 Bdellovibrionales bacterium
GCGAGCAATGCGCATGAGGTTATGGCGGCTGGCGCTAACGGCGTTGCGATGATGCGCAGCATTTCAATGGCGGATAACCCTGAAATAGCAGCGGCAAAATTTAAAGAATGGAAAATGGCGATATGATGATACCCAAGCTTCTTTCAATTGCGGGCTCTGATCCTTCCGGCGGGGCAGGAATTCAAGCGGATTTAAAGACGTTTTCAGCGCTGGAATGCTACGGCATGGCTGTTGTTACAGCCCTAACGGCGCAAAATACGCGCGGCGTTTCCGGCGTTTTTCGTGTGCCGCATGATTTTGTGGCCAGCCAGATAGAGGCAATTTTTAGCGATATTCAGGTGAATGCGCTTAAAATCGGCATGGCTGGCTCGGTGCAAACAATTGAGGTGATTGCGGAATCTATTCAAAGGCATAAGCCCGGCTATGTAGTGCTAGACCCTGTCATGGTAGCCACGAGCGGAGATAGCTTGCTTTCGGCTGAGGAGATAACAGTTTTGCGCCGCGAATTGCTGCCACTGGCCAGTATCATTACGCCCAATGTCCCAGAGGCTGAAATGCTGCTCGGCAAATCTCTCCAGCATGATTTCCAGTTTAAAATGGATGAGATGGCCAAGGCGCTCCTGCAACTGGGCCCGCGCTCTGTCTTTCTTAAGGGCGGCCATTTGGGCGGCCCGACCTCGGATGATGTCTATTGTGATGAGAAAAATTGCGAGACTTTCAGCGCCGATCGCATCAAGACAATTCACAATCACGGCACGGGCTGCGCCCTCTCCAGCGCGCTTGCCTGCTATCTTGTGAAGGGATTGCCCTTATCAGAGGCTGCGCACGCCGCCAAAATATTTGTTACCCACGCGCTTGAGCATTCGGATGCATTAAAAATCGGCGGCGGCCACGGCCCTGTGCATCACTTCCATGCGCTTTGGAAGTAGAACATGGGCGAGTTTGATCTCATTGAAAAATATTTCCTCCCCTTAGCGATGGGGCGCAATGAAGCGGCGGGCTTTAAAAATGATGCGGCGGTGCTGGATATACCTGCTGGCAAGCAATTGGTTGTTACCAGTGACACGCTCACCGCAGGCGTGCATTTTTTTGCCGATCAAACGCCAGAAACAATTGCCAAAAAGGCGCTGCGCAGTAATATCTCCGACCTTATCGCGATGGGCGCGGAAAGCTATTGCTATCAGCTTTGCCTGAGCTTGCCTGAAATGAACGAGGCGTGGCTCTCAGCTTTTAGCCTCTCTTTGGCGCAAGATCAGGCGCAATATGGCCTGTTTCTTTCTGGCGGCGATACGACCTCTACCGCTGGACCGCTCTCGATTTCAATCACGGCCTTTGGCTTGGTAGATGAAGGAAAAGCGCTCACGCGCCGCGGCGCTAAGGAGGGGGATTATATTGTACTGAGTGGAGAAATCGGTGACGCGTGGTGCGGTTTGCAGCATTTGCGCGGCGAACTATCTGCCCCAAAATGCGTGCAAAAATACTATATTCCCGAGATTCCAGCAGCGCTCACGCCATTTCTGGCGGATTACGCTTCTGCGGCTCTGGATATTTCGGATGGGCTGATTGCCGATCTTGGGCATATGGCCAGCGCCTCTGGCTTGGCGGCGCAAATCGAGCTTCAAAAGATGGTGTTTTCCGGCCCAGCTGCGCAGTTAATTGCGGCAGGCAGCGTGAGTACGGCTCAGCTTTTAACCGGCGGTGATGACTATGCGCTGGTTATGGCGGTGGCGCCTGATAAGTACGGCGCGTTTTGCGTAAAAGCAGCGGAGGCGGGTATTAAATTGCAGCATATAGGAAAATTCAAAAGCGGCGCATCAAAGGTTTCTGTGCTTGATAAAACTGGCGGCGCGCTTTCCTTTGAAAAGGCGGGGTGGCAGCATTTCTGAAAAAGGCGCAAAAACGCTTTAAAACCCTCTTGCGTTGGCGTATGCTTGGGGGTAATAAATTCACGCTCTAACAATAACAAATACTCAGGAATAATATTATGGCTAAAATTGTCGTCCCTACACTTGGCGAATCCGTTTCCGAAGCAACTGTCGCGCAGTGGCTCAAAAAAGAAGGCGAGGCCGTCAAGGCTGATGAGCCTATCGTCGAGCTGGAAACCGACAAGGTTACGCTTGAAGTTAATGCGGCCAGCGATGGCGTCATTTCGAAAATTTCCGTAGGCGAGGGCGAAACGGTTGCCGTTGGCGCTATTTTGGGCGAATTAAACGAAGGCGCGGTTGCCAATGATACACCGAAAAAGCCAGAAGCCAGCAAAGAAGCTAAATCCGAAGTCAAGGAAGTGAAGGAAGATAAATCTTCTGCTCCAGCGTCTTCTAATGAAGATGGCGGCGCGCTATCACCTGCCGTGCGCAAGATGATTGCCGATCATAGTCTTGATGCTTCGAGCATTAAAGGCTCCGGCAAGGATGGCCGCATTACCAAGGAAGATGTACAAAAGCACATCGGCTCTAAAGAAAGCCTGCCGACACCAAGCACATCCGCAACAACCCAGCACGCAGCGCCAAAAGATCAAGGCGCCCGTGAAGAGCGCGTTCGTATGACCAAGCTCCGCAAGGTGATCGCGTCCCGTTTGAAAGAGGCGCAAAATACAGCCGCTATGCTGACCACATTCAATGAAGTGGACATGCAGCCAGTGATGGATCTGCGCAAAAAATACCAAGATCAGTTCGTCAAGAAATACGGTATCAAGCTTGGCTTTATGTCGTTCTTCGTAAAGGCCGCGATTAATGCCTTGAAGGAATTCCCGGCTGTGAACGCTGAAATTCAGGGCGATGAAATTGTTTATAAAAATTACTACGATATCGGCGTTGCCGTTTCTACGCCGCAAGGGCTTGTTGTTCCCGTCATTCGCGGCGCGGATCAAATGAGCATGGCCGAGATCGAGGCTAAGATTGTTGATCTTGGAACGCGCGCCCGCGAAGGCAAGCTGACGATGGATGAAATGACCGGCGGTACGTTTACGATTACCAATGGCGGTACTTTCGGCTCAATGCTCTCCACGCCAATTCTGAATACGCCGCAATCGGCTATCCTTGGGATGCACAACATCGTACAGCGCCCTGTTGTGATGAAGGATGGTTCTATTCAAGCCCGTCCTGTCATGTATTTGGCAATGTCTTACGATCACCGCATCATTGATGGCCGCGAAGCCGTGAGCTCTCTCGTGCGCATCAAAGAAGCCATCGAGGACCCGCAGCGCCTTGTACTTGATATCTAAATAGCAAAATAATAAAGAAAAAGGCGCTGGATTTAGCGCCTTTTTTTATGGGATGCGAAGACCTTAATAAGGGTCATGTTCGCAAATTGTCTCCATAAAGTTTGCAGCCTCTTCGAATTGCAGCGCTTCGTCTACAGGCGCATCTCTTTCATGTGTTTCATCGGCCAACATGGCCTCGTGAACTTTGAGCGCCGTTCTATGAATACTGAAAGTATAGCGCGCCTTTTCGATTTTGAGCGTATCGCCAGAGCGCGTTGGTGCGTCATCAATAATGAGGCCGAGATCGTGCCCGTAAGACCGCTCGCGGAAATAATAGGCTAGGGAGTTATTAATCTCTCTGAAATCTGCCTCGGCGGGAATGCGGAATTTCTGACCTTCCGCATCTTTTTGCCATTGTGGGTGGCGGGTTGTCAGCACGCTTCCGACAGCTTCATCGAAATGTATGGCAATCTTATTCATTGTACCGAACTGCCGCGCCAATAACTCTTTCGGGGAATATCTGGTGTTTTTATTGTAATCACTTATTGCGGCATTAATTCTGATTTTATGGCCCTCAGCTCCGGCGGTTTGAATAATGAACTCTTCACCAAATCTTGGGGTGGAGCGGCTAAGGCGCGCCAGCTCCGGCACGTGCTCTATATGCGGCTTTAAGGCTTTTATGATATTAACGCTGCGCGCTAAGTCAACATAGGCTTCCGTTTTGAATGTGTTCGTAAACCAGCCTGGCTTTAATTTCTCCGGAAAATCAGCCTCGATCTGGATGGGCTCATCCTTGCCTTGCGTGCCGATAAGGTATTGGCTTAACCCCTCACCGAAGGCAACAGTGTCATTAAAGCCTAAGCTTTTCAGGGTAATGAGGATTTTACTGACGCGCTCGCTGCGCTCTTCTAATCCGGCGATAGGGTCAATTGTGGATTGATAGGACATGGGTGCTCCTTATTAGCAATGATC
>JBBKXC010000286.1:0-3333 GCA_037969275.1 Bdellovibrionales bacterium
TCGGCATGCGCGCCGCCATTGATAATGTTCATCATCGGAGTAGGGAGTTGATGCGCAAATGCACCGCCGATATAGCGATAAAGCGGCACATCCAGTTCATCCGCCATTGCTTTGGCAACGGCGAGTGACACGCCGAGGATAGCATTTGCACCAAGCTTGCTCTTGTTTTCCGTGCCATCAAGTTCGATCATCGCCTGATCAATATAAAGCTGCTCTTCAGCATCAAGGCCGCTAAGCGCCTCGAAAATATCAATGTTTACGGCATTTACGGCCTTTTGAACGCTCTTGCCGCCATAGAATTTCTTATCACCATCACGAAGCTCTACGGCCTCATAAGCACCTGTCGATGCGCCGGATGGCACGGCTGCGCGTCCAAATGCGCCACTTTCAAGATGCACATCTACCTCAACAGTAGGGTTGCCGCGGCTGTCCAGAATTTGTCTTGCGTGAATATCAATAATGGCGGTCATAGGGAGCGTCCTTCGTTTTAAAAGTTTTTCCGAGTCGGTACAAATCATACAGATTTGATGCGGCTTTATATAGTCAAGAAAACCGCTAATCTCAAGTCTTTTCATATTGGGTTAAAGGTTTAGTAAGGACTCTCTAGTACACTAAGTAAATACACGGGGTTTTACACAAATTTAGGAGATATTTAATGAGCAGACTGGCTGAGATTAGAAACACGATCGAAGAAATTACAGCTGGCCCGCAAGAATATGCTCCCGAGCGAAGCTTTGAGCCGCTCGTACCCGGATTTTAACATTTCAAGAATCTCATTTTTATGAGCGACAAACCCCGGCCCAATCCCGGGGTTTTGTTATTTTAGGCCGCTTTGGCAATCTGATCGAAGGCCTTAATCTTTTCCAAAATTTCGGGCAACTTAGCAAGCTTCACCATATTAGGCCCATCAGAAGGGGCACTATCGGGGTCTTGATGGACTTCCATGAATATACCGGCCACGCCAACAGCGGCGGCGGCGCGTGCTAGAACCGGAACCATTTCACGGTCACCGCCGGAGGACGTGCCTTTACCGCCCGGTTGCTGGACGCTATGCGTCGCATCGAAAATTACAGGGTAGCCAGTTTGCGCCATAATCGGCAGGCTGCGCATATCGGAAACAAGGGTGTTATACCCAAAGCTTGCGCCGCGCTCGGTGAGCAAAATTTTATCATTGCCGCTTTCGGAAACTTTTTTAGCCACATTGGCCATGTCCCAAGGTGCAAGGAATTGCCCTTTTTTCACATTCACAACCGCGCCCGTTTTTGCAGCCGCGATCAAAAGATCTGTCTGGCGGCATAAAAAGGCCGGTATTTGGAGAATATCAACATATTTGGCCACATCGGCGCATTGCTCGCGCTCATGTACATCGGTCAGCATTGGTACGCCGAATTCTTTTTTGAGGTCGGAAAAGACGCTCAAGGATTTATCTAGTCCCATACCGCGAATGCCGAAAAGGCTCGTGCGATTGGCTTTATCGAAGGAGCTTTTATAAATGAAGGGAATCCCAAGCTTGCGGGTAATTTCGCTGAGCGCACCGCACATCTCGAAAGCATGATCACGGCTTTCCATCTGGCAAGGGCCAGCTATCAAGGCGAAGGGCTTGTCATTGGCTAGTGTTAATGGTCCAATTTTTACTGATTTTGTCATCTTGCTCTCTTTTTAATTTGTCCCGAAAAGGCGATCGCCCGCATCCCCAAGGCCGGGGACAATATAGGCGTTCTCGTTTAATTTGTCATCCAGCGCGGCAATGTAAATCGGTAAATCGGGGTATTGTTTGCGAAATGTTGCCACGCCCTCAGGTGCGCCGACCAAGGCCATAAAGGAAATATCTTTGGTTGCGACACCATTTTTTTCCAGAACTTTCACGGCATAAGCCGCAGAATTCCCAGTAGCCAGCATAGGGTCAACCAGAATAAATGGGCGCTTTTTTATAGTAGGAAGCTTCACCAGATACTCTACAGGCTGGTGCGTATCGTGGTCACGGTAAAGACCGATATGGCCAATGGGGGCAGAGGGCATAAGCTCTTGCAGCCCGTCGCTCATACCAAGCCCTGCGCGGAGGATGGGAACAATAGCGGGGCGTTCCCCCTCAAGGATTGGCGCTTTCATAAGCTGCACCGGCGTTTCAATCTCCCGCGTGGTCATGGGGAGATGGCGCGTAATTTCATACCCCATAAGTAGGGATATTTCCTTGAGCGCCGCGCGGAATTGCTTTTGCGTCGTGCCTTTAAAACGCATCATACTGAGCTTGTGTTGCACCAGCGGATGGTTAATAATATAGAGCTTTTTGAAATCAGGATGTTCTTGCATGGCAAACACATTAGTCGGCAAATACCTCTTTCGCAAGCACACAAAGATTTAGGTCTTTATTTTTTTTGCTAAATCCCTTAGGTCTTTACTTGGAATTTCATAAGGATACCCAACAACGATGCCCATATCTATTACTATGCCAGCCCTTTCACCCACCATGACAGATGGAACATTGTCACGCTGGTTAAAGAAAGAGGGCGACTCCGTAGCCTCCGGCGATGTGATTGCCGAGATCGAAACCGACAAGGCAACGATGGAAGTCGAGGCCGTTGATGAAGGCGTTATCGGGAAAATCCTGGTTGAGGAGGGGACAGAGAATGTTCCTGTGAATGATGTTATCGCCATATTATTAGAAGAAGGCGAAGACAAGAGCGCGCTTGAGGGCTTTAGCGCTAAATCTCCTGCGGCTCCTGCGGCTCCTGCAGCTGCGCCTGCTGGTGATAAAAAAGAAGATGCGGCGTCAAAGCCAGCGACTACTCCGGCCACTGCTGCGCCGTCAAGCAACGAAGGCGCGCGCGTTTTTGCTTCTCCGCTCGCCAAGCGCATTGCGGCGCAATCGAACATTGATCTGTCACAAATATCCGGCACCGGCCCGCATGGGCGCGTGGTGAAATCGGACGTTGAAGCGGCGCAAAAAGGCGGCGGCGCAAAAGCGCCAGCTGCAACCAAATCATCTTCAGCGCCAACCTCCTCAGGCCCTGATGCAAAACAACTCGCCGATATGCTTGGGATGGAATATACCGAGCTTCCGAACAACAATATCAAAAAGGTTACAGCGCGCCGCTTGAGCGAAGCCAAACAAACCATCCCACATTTCTACTTAAGTATAGATTGTGTGCTGGATAATTTGCTGGATGCCCGCAAACAGATGAATGACGATGCGAATGGCGCGTTCAAGCTCTCCGTGAATGATTTCATTATCAAGGCCAACGCTATGGCGCTGCATGCTTATCCGGCGGCCAATGTGTCTTGGACGGACGCGGCTGTCTTGCAATATAAGCACGCGGATATTTCTATAGCTGT
>JBBKXC010000287.1:0-7244 GCA_037969275.1 Bdellovibrionales bacterium
TCGCCATCTTCATCGTAATCATTGATCTTGTGTTCACCGCCAAGATTTTCATCTTCGCCGATAGAGTATAAGGCCAAACCTATCTTTTTGCTGATGGCTTTGGAAAGCTCGGTTTTACCGCCGCCTGCAGGGCCGTAGAGCAGAACATTTACCCCTTTAGCGCCACTCTCAACAGCATTTTTAAGAGTGTTACAAATCATCTCAAGCTCATCACCTAAATATTCAAAATCTTCGTAATCCAGCTCCGTATCGGCAGGATTTCCGATCATGATTTTAATAAGGTCATCTCTTTCAAGGCCGGGCGTTTGGATTTTGTCTAAAATTTCTCCGCTTAAGATTGGATATGCGGCTCCGTTATCATTAAACAGTCCGAATTTTACGAATTTACCCTGTGGTGATAAGGCTTTTGTATAATTGCGATGCTGAGCATCCTTATTAAGCATTCTGGCAATTACGGCACCAGCCGCGCCCGGCTTATTGCATAAATCGCTGGCCACATTGCTGAGCATATAGCTCAATTCCATGCAGAACACGAATTCCATTGCCTCTTGCTCGACGCGCCCCATTTGCAAATAATCGCAAAGGCGTTTTAAGTTATCTAGTGTGGCTGGTGCGGAAATATCCGCTTCTTTTTCCAAAATGGCTCTTTGGCCTTCAAAAAAACCTTGTAAAGTTTTCCAATCATCCTCAATTACTTTATTTCTTTGCGGCGTTTTGGTTTGCGCATAATAAATGGAAGACTCGCCCTTTTTCTTATTTTTCTTACTCGGGAAGCCTTCAATCGCAACGCCGGCAATTTCAACGCCATGACAAAAATTATAGG
The DNA here is from genome assembly GCA_037969275.1 of Bdellovibrionales bacterium. GTDB lineage: Bacteria > Pseudomonadota > Alphaproteobacteria > Micavibrionales > Micavibrionaceae > UBA2638. Next base: position 824 of record JBBKXC010000287.1, read on the forward strand.
CCGCTGGAGAGCGTATATCAGTGCTGCGCATGAAATTCAGCATATATTCATAGGATCTATATTCAGCATAAGCGTTTCCGCCATCTAGAAGATTATTTATATCCTGCCCCTGTGCGTCGGCTTTGGAAACGATTTTATCTGACATGACATTCCTGTTCATTATTATGATTAATGCGCACTAAAGCATTTTACGAAAATAATTGCAATAAAAAATATTATTGGAAAGCAACCTAAGAAACCTAGTGGCTAAGCGTCACGTTACCGCCAAAGAAATACCACCCCAAACCAATAAAAAACAGAAAATCGCCGTATAGACCATGCTCTATGGTCACCACAGCCAGCGATTTAGTCCGGAGATAGGTCAGTGCGAATATCACGCCGCCAAGCAGGCTTAAAAGTGGCGCAACAGGGTTCAAATACAAGCAATGCGCATAAGCAAAAGTTATGGCGCTGGCCGCTACCATGACGCGGCCTTCGCCGAAAAAAGGCTTATAACGCTCGAAAAAGAACGAACAAAATATAAATTCCTGCGGCAAAGCCGACAAAAGCGGATAGAGGCACAGCAAGAGCAATAAAAACCCCACATTGCGATCCATCATCCCGAGCATGCGATCAGGATCATAAAAATAAATAAAGATCGTCATGCCGATACAGGCGAAGACAAAGCGGATAAGCAGGGGTTTCATGGCTTTCCACGTTACCGATTTCCACTTCCAGATTTGCTTCAGGTGATCATGATGAACAAAATGCAAGATCATATAGCCGTAAAGCGCCGCTCCATATAGAAAAGCGAACATATAAGGAGCGTTCCCCGTTACGATAATATAACCCGGCGTTAATATACAAAGGCACAGAAACTCTACCGCGAGGTAGCCCCGATGCATTAAAAATCTCTCCAGAAAGGGAATCATTTGAATTTTCTGCCTCAAACGCATTAGTAATATTGTGTTTAGGGAATATATATGTATATATATCCGCACATAAAACAATAATAATAAGAAAGATTGCGCTATGTCCCAGAACAAAGGCTCTAGCAAAGTGATTAACGTTAAGACCGGTCTAGCAGAAATGCTCAAGGGCGGGGTCATTATGGACGTTGTCACTGCCGATCAAGCCAAAATAGCTGAAGAAGCCGGCGCAGTTGCGGTTATGGCGCTCGAGCGCGTTCCGTCCGACATACGTAAAGCTGGCGGCGTTGCCCGCATGAGCCCGCCAGAGCTGATCGAAGAAATCATGAAGGTTTCTTCCATTCCTGTTATGGCGAAATGCCGCATCGGTCACTTTGCCGAAGCGCAAATTCTACAAGCCATCGGCGTAGACTATATTGATGAATCAGAGGTTCTCACCCCTGCGGATGAGGAATACCACATCAACAAGCATGACTTTAAAATCCCCTTCGTATGCGGTGCCAAAAATTTAGGCGAAGCGCTGCGCCGTATTGGCGAGGGCGCAGCTCTTATGCGTACTAAAGGCGAGCCGGGCACTGGTAACATTGTCGAGGCCGTGCGCCATATGCGTATGATCAACGCGCAAATTCGCAAAGTTGTGAATATGGATGAAGCCGAGCTTATGACCGAAGCGCGCGAGCTAGGCGCTCCCTACGAATTGCTTAAACTTGTGCGCGAACTAGGCAAACTGCCTGTTCCGAATTTTGCGGCTGGCGGCATTGCAACACCTGCAGACGCGGCGCTTTGTATGCAGCTTGGTGCAGAAACAGTATTTGTAGGCTCAGGCATTTTCAAATCAGACAATCCGGAAAAATTCGCTAAGGCTATCGTGAAAGCTACTGCGCATTACAATGATCCGGACATGGTGCTTCAAGCTTCAAAAGAACTCGGCGGCGTTGCAATGCGCGGCACAGAGATCTCCGAGATTGACGAGCCGATGAAAATGTCCAACCGCGGCTGGTAATCCAACCTAATTAATAATGAAAGTACCCAATCCCATGCTGACGACATTCGATCAAGCACTAGAAAAATTGCGAGCAAGTGAAAAAAATCCGGAAATTTCGGATCAAGCGCATCTTGAATTCTATATGCAATTTTTTGACACGACCTTTTATCTTCCAGTCGATGAAGAGCCTGACCTTAGCGCCGAAGATATGGAGCTTTTCCCTATCGTTGTCGAAGAAGAAGACGGCGAAGCTATTTATTTCTTTGACACAGAAGAGCGCTTGAAAGAGTGGATCGGTGAAGAGAAAATTTTTTCAGTGGCTCTCACTGGCGAAGATATACTCATGACCTTTGGCCCCGAGCGCGCGCTCATTTTGAATCCGACTATGGATGATGCGAAAGAATTTTATCCTGATGAACTCGAGTTTTTGTTAGAGACATTTTTCAATGATAGCGATGAAGAAGAAGATGAAGATGGTGAATAAGTTATTGTTCTGCAAATTCCTTACGCTCAACCTACTATCGTTTGCCTTTTTGTTCGGCGGCGCATTTTCCGCTTCCGCTTCAACTATTGGCGCGGTCGGCTCGCCCAAAGTTAAAGAAGGCGCGCTAGAGCTTAATATTCGCTCGGGTTACAGCGAAGCCGACAAAGCCTCTTCGGATGACAACCGCTTTCGCAGCCGCGTTCATCTTGATTACGGCGTAACCCATTTTTATGCCGCCCGCATTATTGCATCACAAGATCGCCGTAAGGGTAACAATCTGGAGCATGACGCTCTAAAATTTGAAAACCGTTTTTATCTTCTCAAAGCCCAAGATTACGGGCTCGATTTTGGTGTGCGCGCCGGATACACATTAAAAGACGGCGACAAAAAACCTGACTCTGTTGATTTTGGATTTTACGAACTCGTCCCCTTTGAGCGCTACGAGCTTCGCGCCAACCAGATTTTTTCTCATGATGTTGGCAGCGAGAGCGATGACGGTGTTAGTGCAGAGCTGCGCTTCCAAGCTTTAAAAAAATTCGAAGGATATAATTTGGGCGTCGAGAGCTTTCATAGTTTGGGAAATCTTTCCGATAATGAAAGTTACAGTGAGCAATCTCACACCATCGGGCCTGTTCTAAAAGCAAATTTCTTTGATCTGGGCGAAATTGAAACCGGATACCGCGCCGGTATCTCCGAGAGCGCTCCCGATCATAGCTTTAAGGTGTTTTTCAGCCGTAAATTTTAATCTGCTTATTGCGCTACAGCCCTTAATGCACTAAATCATTGATCATGCAGAATAATAAACCCCTTATCGGTTGCCTTGCGCTTCAAGGCGCTGTCGAAGTCCACCGCCCACATATCGAGGGCGCGGGGGCTGCGTTCATGCCCGTTAAAACCGCCGCTGATTTTGATAAGGTTGATGGCTTTATTCTCCCGGGCGGCGAGAGCACAACCATGCTGCGCTTGATTAACATTTTTGATCTTTGGGAAAGCTTGGCAGAAAATTTTGCCAAAAAACCTGTCTGGGGCATTTGCGCCGGAACAATATTGATGGCCGAAAAAGCCGTCGTGAATGATAATTTATCTTCCCGCGATCATGATGAGGGGCAAGAGCAACTGCAAAAATCATTTGGCCTTTTGCCTATGACTGTCCTGCGTAATGGCTACGGCACACAGACAGAAAGTACGCATATAGAAATTGACGGCTATACCGTATCTTTCATACGCGCGCCCGTCATTAAAAAGACTGGCGCGGGCGTAAAAACCCTTGCGCGCTATAATGATACTGCGGTCTGGGTTCAGGGTGAAGGCGATAAATCCCGCTACATGGCCAGCACATTTCACCCAGAATTAACACTAAATTTTCCATCTCCTATGCATAAGACATTCGTAGAGCTTGTCGAGAAGGGCGCAAACGCGTAATCTTAAAGGCTATGAGCCTGTTCCTTAAATTCTCTGATATGCTTGGGTTATCGCGCAGCGCCGCGATGCGCCCCTCTATTTTGCCAAAATCCTCGGCATCCTTTGATATGCCTGTGCCTAAGCAAGATCAGCTCCATGCGTGCGGCGCTTACACAAAACTCAAAACGCTCTACCGCGATATTGGCCGTATGAACGCCATTATCGAGGTTTTAGGGCGTGATTTTTTAACGGCCATGCCCGAGGGCGCTTATAAAAGCCGCCTTGGACAAATTTCCTTTCTCTACCGCCGGATGCACGAAGATTTGATCTGCGGCGAAGTCCATGGTCTCCTCGAACAAGCCCAAGAACATCTCTACGCCCATAAAGGTAAATGGGATGAATGGGACAGTGCCAATTTGCGTGAAATGAAGTCGCTTTATTTGATGTATTGTCAGGTTGACCCTGAGCTTATGGAGCGCAAAGCCAAACTGTCCTATGAGGGACGCAGACACCACCGCTCGATTTTAAAATCCGGTGATTGGGAACAGGCCAAAGCGTTTTTACAAGCGCAGATTGATCTGCACCGCCGCATCGCCGAGGCGCGTTGCCCCGCAAATAATATTTCCAGCTCCTATGAAATGCTGATGCAAGAATATATGCCGGGCATGAAAGTCTTTGATGTTGAAAACCTCTTTGATTCCCATGAGCAGGTTTTAAAAACATTAATGCCGGAAATTGTAGAAAAGCAAAAATCCGACAAGCCGCCTATTCCCTTTGCCGCCGATGTAGAATTTGAAGCCGAAGCGCAGATGTGGCTTAACCGCTCTATGCTCGAAGTGCTGGGTTTTGATTTCCAGCGCGGCGGGCTATATGAGACAGGCCACAACCCCGTTGAGGGCGGCACGGTCGATGATACCCGCCTCGTGATTTACAATGTTGATGAAACCAACTTCATGGATTCCCTAAAATCAGCCTTGCATGAAGGCGGCCACGGCCTATACATACAAGGCCTTCCGCGCGAAACATGGCGCTACCAACCTGTTGCCATGGATATGGGCGCCGCCGTCCATGAAAGCCAAGCGCTGCTGGTCGAAATGATCATTGGGCGCAAGCAACAGTTTTTCGAATTTATCTCGCCGCGCCTTGAGGGGCTTTTTCACGGCATTCACTCTCCAGCCCTTTCACCGGAAAATCTTTTTAAATTAAAGACCCGCGTGCGCCCAGGCATTGATCGCAAAAAAGCCGATGAGGTTTCCTATTTCTATCACGTGCTCATGCGCTTTAGATTAGAACGCGATCTTATTGATGGTAATCTCGAAGTGTCCAAACTGCCTGAAGCCTGGGTTGAGGGAATGCACGAACATCTCGGCGTAACGCCGACCTCCCATGTCGAAGGATGCCTGCAAGATGTGCATTGGTTTGTCGGAAAATTCGGTTATTTCCCGTCTTATGCCGTAGGGCACATGATGGCCGCGCAGCTATACGAGACCATGCGCCGCGACATCCCTAAAATCGATGTGAAAATTGCGGACGGGGAATTTGAAGAGATTACGGGTTGGCTCAGAAAGAACATCTATTCCAAAGGCCGCCTTCTTTCCACGAGCGAGCTGGTCAAACAAGCTACGGGCAAAACCTTGCGCCCAGAATATCTGGAGAAACACCTGCGCAGACGGTATTTGCATTAATCTCTCTTGAACGAAACCACACACTGGCGTAAAAACAATTTATGACACGTTATATCTCCACACGCGGCCACGGCACCTCTAAAAGCACAGTTGAGGGCACAAGCCCCAAGAACTTCGAAGAAGTACTTCTCGCGGGGCTAGCGCCCGATGGCGGGCTCTACGTGCCTGAAAGCTGGCCGGTTATGGACCGCAAGATATTCGAGCGCATGGGCGGCCTTCCCTATGCCGATGTCGCCATGCAAGTCATGCTTCCCTTTATTGGTGATAGCATCAAACATTCGGATTTTCGCCGCATTCTGGCCGAAACCTATGAGGGCAACGTTTTTGACCACGCCAGCGTGACACCGCTCCGCCAGCTAACCCCCAATATCTGGCTGATGGAGCATTATCACGGGCCGACATTGGCCTTTAAAGATGTCGCGTTGCAACTGCTTGGACGTCTTTTCGATCACATCCTGCAAAAGCGCGGCCAGCGTGTAACAATCGTCGGCGCAACTTCCGGTGATACCGGCTCGGCTGCTATCGAGGCCTGCCGCAATTGCAAAAATGCCGATATTTTTATCCTGCACCCGAAAGACCGCGTCTCGGAAGTGCAGCGCCGCCAGATGACCACCGTAAAGGGCAATAATATCTTTAACCTTGCCGTTGAAGGCACATTCGATGATTGCCAAAATTTGGTCAAAGCCATGTTCGGCGATGCTTCTTTCCGCCAGTCCATGAGTTTATCCGCGATTAATTCCATTAACTGGGCGCGGATTATGGCGCAAATTGTTTACTATGCGACGGCTTCACTTGCTTTAGGCGGACCATCACGCGAAGTATCCTTCAGCGTTCCTACCGGAAATTTCGGCAATATATTTGCAGCTTACGTCGCCAAACATATGGGCGTGCCGATCAAGCGCATGATTATTTCGACGAACCGCAATGATATTCTAACGCGCTTTTTCGAAACGGGCGA
>JBBKXC010000288.1:0-18739 GCA_037969275.1 Bdellovibrionales bacterium
AACCCGCTCTTTTATGAAGACAACACGATGATGCTCCTCGGCGATGCCAAGAAGATGACCGAAGAAATTATCAAGGCGCTTGAATGACAACGATGAAAACGCCTGACGGGTTGGAAAAAAGGTTCACCGAGCCTGAGGGGTTTCGTTTTCACAGCTTCATCAGAAATGGCCGCAAAATAAGATTTGGCTCTGTCTTCCCGAAAGACAGCATCCCGGACGCTGTTGTTGTCTGCCTGCCGGGCCTTAGCGAACCTATCGAGAAATACTTCGAAATTGCCCGCGACCTGAACGAAAAAAATCTGGCTGTCTGGATTATTGATTGGATGGGGCAAGGCGGATCTGGCCGCTATCTTCCCAATGCGCATAAACGTCACTCAGCGGGCTTTGATGAAGACGTTGAGGATTTGCATTACCTCATCCTTGAATATATCAAACATTCCAGCGTTCACCCTGATAAAGGGCGCATTCCCATGGCCATGCTCGCGCATTCAATGGGGGGGAATATCGGCATCCGCTATATGGATAAGCATAAAGACCTATTCGAATGCGCTGGTCTAAGCGCTCCAATGATGAGCATTAAAGGCTTCGAGCGTTTTCCGAAAGCGGCGCTGCTCACCTTGGCCAGAACCTTCAAAACATTTTCCGGCACATCTTATGGCTTTAGCCAGAAGGATTGGAGCGAAGATATGCGCTCCGAGAAACCAGGAGAGGGTGAATTTTCCAGTGACGCCGCCCGCGATGCGCTCTTCATGCAATGGTGCAACGCCAACCCTGATTTACAAATCGGCGGCGTGACATTTCGCTGGTTTTACGAGGCGCTTATTTCTTGCAACAAGGCCGCTAAGGCCGTTGCGGGAATTGATAAACCGCTCCTCTTTGCCACAGCTGGGCAAGACAGCATTGTGGATAACGCGGAGATCAAGCGCGCACAGAAAAATGCACAAAATTCCATTCTGATAGAGTTCGAAAATGCCAAGCATGAGATACTCATGGAAACCGACGATATACGGGGAGATTTCTTGAATAGATATTATCAATTAATCCAAGAATCTATTATTGATAAGCCAGAAACTTTAAAGCCATTTTAATGAAATTCTGATACATTAGTCTTTAATAATAATAAGAACAATGAGGGCCAATCATGGATGCATATGAACGATCAAAAATCAGACTTAGCGACAGAATACTGTCTGCTCTAGAGCTGTCATTAGAGCAAGAGGACGTCAAAGTTGCCGAGCTTCTGACACGCGCCATGGAACTCGCCATGACCCGCAATACCGGAGGCGGTGAGTTTATCGAGCGCCGCGACTATCCGCCAGAGATTGAAAAGGCCATGGATAAGCTCAATGAGCTGAAAAGAGAAAATGTGGTCGTTTAACGCGCTTAGCCGATCAAATCGCTCCACTCTGCTTCCGACAAAACACTAACGCCAAGCTCCGTGGCTTTTTTAAGCTTCGAGCCCGCGTCTTCGCCTGCGACAACATAATTCGTTTTGGCAGAAACCGAGCCCGCGACTTTTGCGCCGAGACTTTCCGCCTTGGCCTTGGCCTCTTGCCGCGTCATGGTGACTAATGTGCCGGTAAACACCACTGTTTTTCCGGCCACGGGCGAATCGCTCGCAATAATCTGTACAAAATCCTCAATATTCAAAAGCGATTCTAATTCCTCAAGCACGCTCAAATTATGCTCCTCGGCAAAAAAGCCGATCAGATCATCCGCAACGGCCGGGCCGACATCTTCAATCGCCAAAAGCTCGGCATATGCTTCGTTTGATCTCTCTTGTGCCAAAATCATGGCGGCTTTCAAATTGCCAATACTGCCGAAATTACCGGCGAGCCGCTTGGCCGTGGCCTCGCCGATTTGCCGTATACCCAGCGCATAGATAAAACGGTTTAGCGCAACCGTGCGGCGCTGCGCGATGGCGTCAAATAAATTAAGCGCAGATTTCTCGCCCCAGCCATCCCACCCCTGAAGCGCTGGCACAATTTCCCCGCGCTCGTTTTTGTCGCGTAGACGGAAAATATCGGCTGGCGTTTTGATGATGCCCTTCTCCCAGAATTGCTCGATCATTTTGGCGCCAAGCCCCTCAATATCAAAGGCTAGGCGGGAGACGAAATGCTTCAAGCGCTCAACAGCCTGCGCCCCGCAAATAAGCCCGCCCGTACAGCGGCGAATGGCTTCGCCCTCCTCGCGTATCGCAATCGAATGACATATCGGGCAATGATCGGGGTAAACAAATTCAGCCGCGCTTGCAGGGCGTTTATCGAGCAGCACTTCCACAACTTGCGGAATAACATCGCCCGCGCGCTGGATCACCACCGTATCGCCAATGCGCACATCTTTGCGCCTGATCTCGTCTTCATTATGCAGCGTCGCATTCGAGACCACCACGCCGCCAACGGTAATAGGCTCAAGCCGCGCCACAGGCGTCAGCGCCCCCGTGCGGCCAACCTGAATTTCAATGTCATTTAAAATGGTGATTGCGCGCTCGGCCGGAAATTTATGCGCGGTTGCCCAGCGCGGCGCGCGGGAAACAAAGCCAAGACGTTCTTGCAGCGCCAGATCATTAACCTTATAAACCACGCCGTCAATATCGTAATCAAGGGCGGGACGCTGTTCCATAATCTCGTTATAGAACTGCATTAAACCGCCCAGATCAGTGGCCTTAATAGATGGCGTTTCGGGGATACTCCACCCCGCCAATTTCTGGCGCACACCGTCTTGCGTATCGGCAATCGGCGCGCTCACTTGCCCAAGCGCATAACCGAAAAACTTCAAACGGCGCGACGCTGTGACTTCTGAATTAAGTTGACGCACAGACCCTGCCGCTGCGTTTCTAGGGTTGGCAAACAACTTCTTATCCTCTGCCGCCAAGCGATCATTCAAAGCTTTAAAATCGCTACGGCTCATATATATTTCACCGCGCACTTCCAGAATATCCGGCGCGTCCTCTGGCAATTCATGGGGAATATCGGCAATCGTTTTGACATTGGCGGTTATGTCCTCGCCTTCCGCGCCATCACCGCGCGTTGCGGCTTGCACCAGCTTGCCCTGCTCATAGCGCAGCGAGCAAGACAGCCCGTCAATCTTCGGCTCGGCCACCAGTTCAATGGGCGCATCATCGGCCAGCCCTAGAAATCTGCGAATGCGCCCGAGAAAATCCTCAAGCTCTTCTTCACTAAAAACATTCGAAAGCGAGAGCATCGGAATGCTATGTGCTACTTTTTTAAACCCGCGAGCGGCAGGCACGCCAACGCCTTGCGAAGGGCTATCCGGCGTTTGCAAATCCGGATATTTTCCCTCTAGCGCATCAAGTTCGCGGCGCAGCTTATCATAGGCCGCGTCCGATATTTCCGGCGCGTCTTGCCCGTGATAAAGCGCATCAGCCTTGCGAATTTCCTTCACAAGATCTGCATGGCGCACCTTGGCGTCCAGCGCTTCAAGATCAAATAGCTTAGCACTCACGCCGCGCTCGCTTCCAGCAATTTACCAGCCGCCGCGCGCGCTTCTTCGGTGACCGAAGCCCCTGATAACATCCGCGCAATTTCTTCGCAGCGCTCCATACGTGAGGGCAGCGCCAAAACAGTTGTGCTTACCTTATCCGCGCCGCTTTTTTGTACGATCCAATGATGGTCAGCCCGCGCCGCAACTTGGGGTGAATGTGTTACCACCAATATTTGTTTGTCTTTAGAGAGTTTCGCCAAGCGCTCGCCAACCGCGTCTGCCGTTGAGCCGCCAATGCCCGCATCCACCTCATCAAAAATGAGCGTGCCCGCCGCGCCAACCTCAGCCATCACGACTTTCAGCGCGAGCATAAAGCGCGACATTTCACCGCCGGATGCAATTTTATGCAGCGGCCCAGCCTCCGCGCCGGGATTAGTGGCGACCAAAAAGCGCACGCGGTCCATGCCATGCGCGCCCCAATCGCTCTCGCCAAGCGCCTCGATCTGCGTCACGAATTTCGCGCGCTCCAGCTTCAAAGGGCCAAGCTCTTTCATCACGAGCTTATCAAGCATCTCGGCAGCTTTTTTACGCTGCGCGCTTACGCTTTTGGCGGCAGCAATATAGGCAGCCTTGGCAGCATCAACCTTGCGCCCCGCGCTTGCCAGTAAATCATCGGCATGCTCGATGCCATTTAATTTAGCGGCCAGCTCTTCGCGTTTAGCGGGCAATTCATCAACCTCACAGCCATGTTTACGCGCCTGAGCGCGCAGTGCATAAAGGCGATCATCAATGCTTTGCAGATCATGCTCCTCATGCTCCATATCGGCAAAGAGCGAGCTTATACCCGATACCGCCTCTTGAATTTCAGATGTCGCGCGGTCAAGCGCCGAGAGAATTTCCTCCCCCACCGCGCCCATTTTATCCGCAATCCGATCAAGAATACCGCCAGCCTTGCGCACAGGATCATCTTCGCTTTGAAGGTGGTCATAGGCTATATTCAAGGCCTCCAGCACTTGCTCGCGGTGCATCAGGCGCTCTCGCAGGCTACTGAGATTTTCTTCTTCGCCGCCTTGTGGGTCAACAGCATCGAGATCTTCTAGTGCGCTCCGTAGGAAGCCCTCTTCTGCGCGCGATTGCTCGGCGTTCTCTTTAAGCGCTTGATAAGCGGTTCGTGCATTTAGCCAATCATCCCAAACGCCCCCAAGCGCGCCGTCAACGCCCGCATAATCATCCAGCAGGCTTCTGTGCGTCGAAGGATCAAGCAGCCCTTGCGTATCAAACTGACCATGAATTTCCAGCAAATCTCCGCCGATCTCACGCAGTAAAGCCACGCTCACAGGCTGGTCATTAATAAAGGCTTTCGAGCGACCATCGCTAGAAAGCGTTCGGCGCAGCACAACGGCCTCCCCCTTTTCCACGGACAAGCCAGCCTCAGATATTTTCAGGTAAAGCGGGTTATCAGGGGATATATCGAACGATGCACTGACCACCGCTTGCTCGGTGCCCTTGCGCACCAATCCGCTCTCGGCGCGCATGCCCGTGGCAAGCCCCAGAGAATCCAGCAATATGGATTTTCCAGCGCCCGTTTCCCCCGTTAGCGTGCAAAGTCCTCCCTTGAACTCAATCGAGAGTTTTTCAATGATCACTACATTTTGAATACTCAGAGAGTCGAGCATAGCGCTCCGGCGTTCTTACATTAATCGGGTTTAAAAATTGTATCGATGGTGCGATCAACTATCCCGCGGCCATCCAGTATTTCCTTGCGTTGCTGGTCGTCCAGCAAAGCGTAGCTGCGTTCATACCACTTGCTGCCCGGATAATTATATCCAAGCACAGCGGCAACGCGTGTGGCTTCTTGCTTCAAGCCCAAGGTCAAATACGCCTCCACTAGACGGTGCAGCGCTTCAGGTACATGCGTTGTTGTCTGGTAATTCACAACCACCATACGGAAGCGGTTAATAGCGGCGTTGATATGCCCGCGGTTGATGTAATAGCGGCCAACTTCCATTTCCTTACCTGCAAGGTGATCTTGCGCAAGGTCGAGCTTAAGCTGCGCATCTCTAGCATAATCGCTCTCTGGGAAACGCTTAACGAGGGCTTGCAGGGATTTCATAGCTTCGTTGGTCTGCGCCTGATCGCGCCTAACATCGGATATTTGTTCATAATAGCTAAGCGCCTTCAGGTAATGCGCATAGGCAATGTCCTTATGGCCGGGATGCAGCTCGATAAAACGATCCAGCGCAATAATTGCCTCATCATAGCTTTGCCCTTCATAAGCGGAGAATGCGGCCATAAGCTGCGCGCGCGTAGCCCATTCGGAATACGGGTGCTGGCGCTCGACCTCATCGAAATATTTCGTAGCCTCGACATATTTCTCATCAGCCAGAGCCTGCGTGGCTCTCGTATACAAGACATCAACAGACTCTTCTTGCTGAATATCTTTATCGGTTGCGCCGCAAGCTCCGAGCAGTAGAAGGCAAGGCAACACCAGTAAAATATTTTTACACATAGACATACGATTTAAGCTCCTATTTTGCTGATAAAAATAGCGGCTCTTATAGCTATAGTCAAAGGGGAAAGCGCGTTTAGCGCTAGAAAAGACGGGATGAATTGCTTTACAGAGCGGCTGAGTGGCTTTGTTCTATAACAGGCTGACGCGCCGTAGATAAAGTCACATATTCGTAATTACGCTCATCCGCAAAGATGGCTCTTACAAGCATGTTGTTCATGTAATGACCACCCTTATAGCTGTTGTATGCGCCCATAATCGGCGCGCCGGCCAAATAAAGGTCGCCAATCGCATCCAGCAATTTGTGACGGATAAACTCATTCTCGAAGCGAAGGCCGTCCTTATTCAAAACCGATGTATCGGTCAAAACAATCGCATTATCCAAAGAGCCGCCGCGCGCAAGGCCCATGGACTGCATCATTTCAACTTCATTTTTAAAACCGAATGTGCGGGCGCTGGCGATGTCATGCACGAAATTGCCGTTCAGCAATGTCATGGAATAGCTCTGGCGGCCAATCACGGGCTGCGCGAAATCAATTTCACCTTCAAAGGAGGCAATATCGGACGGCGAGAGGGAAACCCATTTACCGTCTTCTTCGTAGCGCACTTCGCGCAAAATTTTGATGGAACGCAAAGACGCGCCCTGAATTTCAATGCCGGCTTCTTCGATCATGCTCACAAACGGCATGGCGCTGCCATCCATTATAGGAACTTCGGCGCCATCAATTTCAATTGTTACATTGTCGATATTCATAGCGCGTAGCGCAGACATCACATGCTCGATCGTTCCAACACTTGCGCCCTCTTCATTGGCGATAACGGTGCAAAGGCGTGTATCATTAACGCGGTCATACAGCGCGGCGATCTCACGCCCAGCGCTCAAATCAGTGCGCACAAAAACAATGCCCGCATCAACATCGGCGGGGCGCAAAGTCATAGTAATGGTTTGACCGGAGTGAAGGCCAACGCCGCTACAAGTTACTGAATTTTTTACTGTCTTTTGCATTTTGTTTTGATACCGCTTTAAGGGGGATGCGTCGATTATTCGAATTTTCTTATATACTCCTAATAATATAGGGAATCTGCTGCGTTGCGGCAAATAACACTTTGTTGCAGTTTGTTACATTTGTATGCAAGCCCATATAAAAAAGCCCCGCATTAAACGGGGCTTTTTTTATTTCTGAGGGGAAATCTAATTGGCTTGTCTGCGCAAGAAGGCTGGAATATCAAGCTCGTCTTCGGCGGTCTTTGTTAAAGGCTTGGCCGGAGAGTCGATATTGAGTGATCCTTGCGCCGGAGCATCCGCAGCCAGAGCCGCGTTGCCATGAAAAGAAGGCGCGCTTCCGCCGCGGCGTTGACCATTATCTTCACGCGGTGCCATGGCTTGTCCGATTGTCTGCTGGACAGAGCCGCTGATGCGCTCGAAAAGTGAGGGCGTACGCTTTTTCTCGCCAGTTGGCAGCTTCGGCGGGTTAAGCTGTAGTGCATTTGACGTCCCGGCTGTAGAGCCCGGTAGCGGTGTATACACTGGCTGCACCATGCTTTGCTGAGAAATCATAGGCTTGGTCTGCGTATCTTCCGCATAATAATCGACCTGAGCCGGTTTCGGGGGAATAAACGAATCCTTATACCGTGTGCCGCGCATTGCGGTGTTATGCGGTACATCTTCGCCTTCCGCATTCTCTGTAAAACGGGCTTGCTCGAACATATCGGCTTCGCCCTCAACTTTACTCGCATCTTTTGGGCGCGTTAATTCCGCTGCTGCTGCCGATTGCATCGCAGGAAAAGTCTGCACATGGGCTGGCTGTTGCAATGCATATTGCTGAAGCGGGCTTGTCGCTACCGGAGACACAGCACTATCTTGTGTTTTTGGGGTGGCGCGCTCAAGCAAAACCTTGCTCCCGCCATCTGCTTTACCGGAAATGGAGAGACCATCTTTATCACCGCGACGATTTACTTCTGATTCACGCTCAATGCCAGTTGCCACGATAGAAACGCGCATCTTGCCTTCAAGTGTTTCATCAAATGTCGCACCGAAAATGATATTGGCATTCGGGTCAACTTCATCACGAATACGGTTACAAGCCTCGTCGGCTTCGAACAATGTCATGTCATAGCCGCCTGTTACGTTAATAATAACGCCATGCGCACCCTTCATGGATACATCATCCAGAAGCGGGTTGTTAATTGCGGATTCAGCAGCTTCGATCGCGCGCTTGTCGCCTTCGGCCTCGCCCGTCCCCATCATCGCTTTGCCCATCTCCATCATCGCCGTGCGGATATCGGCAAAATCAAGGTTAACAAGACCGGGGCGCACCATAAGATCGGTTACGCCGCGTACACCAGCTTGCAGAACGCCGTCCGCCATCTGGAATGCTTCGGCAAAAGTTGTTTTTTCATTGGCGATGCGGAAAAGATTCTGGTTTGGAATAACGATGAGCGTATCAACGTAATCCTGCATTTCCTCTAAACCGGCCTCGGCCATTTTCATGCGGTGTGAGCCTTCGAAGTGGAAGGGCTTTGTTACAACACCAACTGTCAGAATACCTTTTTCGCGGCAAGCCTTGGCGATAATCGGCGCTGCGCCGGTTCCTGTACCGCCGCCCATACCGGCCGTAACGAAGGCCATATGCGCGCCTTCGAGATACTTCATAACTTCCTCGATGGATTCTTCCGCCGCTGCCTTACCAATCTCTGGTTTAGAGCCTGCGCCAAGTCCGCCGGTGACAGTCACACCAAGCTGGATCGTATTTTCGCAGAGCGAATTATCAAGTGCTTGCGCGTCTGTGTTACAGACCAGAAATTCGCACCCCTCAAGGTTGGACGAGATCATGTTATTGACCGCATTACCACCCGCACCACCAACACCAATAACGGTGATTTTGGGCGATAGTTTTTGCACTTCGGCTGGTTGCATTTTAATATTAATCATTTTTGAAACCTCTTTGATTGCCCCTGATTCAGGGCGGACAAGAAAAGTTGATACGGGCTTTGATTCCCTGTTTGGAAGTGTAGGTAAGATCAGTTACGCAGAAAAGGGGAAAAACTAGGGATTGCAGTTGATTGCTGTGGATTACTCGTACTCAAATCATATCACCGCTTAATAACAAAAAGCAAAGAATCGGATTAAGTGACTCATGTAGCTATATATTTTGAATCTTTGTCATTTCAAGAAATGTCGCCCACAGCGAAAAAATTTTATGCACCGCTAGCTGTGGATAAGTGTGATTACCGCTTTTTTTCAATGCGCACAGCTCGCAAGCTGCTCGGCTGTATAAACAAGATCGTCATAAAATGATGTCGTTTCCTGCGTTTGCCTCAGTATATTCTGCAAAACTTTTTTGCGGGATGCGTCTTCGGTATCTACGATCTGGGCACGCAAATTGAACTCACCAACGCGGTACAGATAGGTGGATCTTCGGCGAGAATTTTTGATATCAATCGGAAAGTCGACATTCGCCGGAATGCTTTTCATTATTTAACCCTGCTGTTTTTATGTCTCTGAATATAACAAACAGGGCAAATATATCTAAGAAGCTACGCGCAATACGGCCTATACGTTGAACTTGAACAAGATCACATCGCCATCAACAAGAGTGTATTCCTTGCCTTCCTGACGGAGTTTGCCGGAATCTTTCGCGCCCTGCTCCCCTTTGCCTGCAACAAAATCGCTAAAGGCAATCACTTCGGCTTTAATAAAGCCTTTCTGGAAGTCCGTGTGAATAACGCCGGCAGCTTCAGGAGCCTTAGCCCCTTTGCGCACTGTCCATGCGCGCGCCTCTTTTGGCCCGGCCGTGAAATAGGTCTGCAAGCCCAGCAAGACATAGCCTGCACGGATAATCCGGTTAAGCCCCGGCTCAGTCAAACCCATGCTGCTCAAGAATTCAATCTTGTCTTCCAGCGTATCCATCTGGGAAATTTCAGCCTCTATAGCTGCACTGATGATAACACTTTGCGCGCCCTCGGCCTTGGCCATCTCCTCGACCTTTTTCGTCTGGGCATTGCCCTCCGCCGCATCACCTTCAGAAACATTACAGACATAAAGAACAGGCTTTAAGGTCAAAAGGCCAAATGTCTTGGCTAGAAATTTCTCATCGGCGTCCAGCTCAACAGAGCGGGCAACTTTACCGTCATCAAGCGCCACTTTGATTTTCATCATCAAATCATGCTGGGCTTTAGCCTCTTTTTCGCCGCCCTTGGCTTTACGCTCCACATTCTTGATTTGGCGCTCAAGGCTCTCCATATCTGCAATCATGAGCTCGGTATCAATCGTCGCCGCGTCGCGCAGCGGATCAACAGAGCCCTCAACATGGGTAATGTCGCCATCTTCAAAACAGCGCAGCACATGGATAACCGCATCGGTCTGGCGGATATTGCCAAGGAACTGGTTCCCAAGGCCCTCGCCCTTGCTCGCGCCCTTCACGAGCCCTGCAATATCAACGAATTCGAGCTGCGCCGGAATAATAGACGCTGAGCCCGCAAATTGGGCAATCTGGTCTAGGCGCTCATCGGGGACGGATACGCGGCCGACATTGGGCTCGATCGTACAAAACGGGAAATTCGCTGCCTGCGCCGCAGCCGTAGCCGTAAGCGCATTAAAGAGCGTTGATTTTCCAACATTGGGCAAGCCCACAATACCGCAATTAAATCCCATAATTTTTCCTTGAGAAAATGTTATCTACGGCCAGATATGTAGCAAAGATGACGGGAAATGAAAAGAATCTTTTGCTTAAGTGAAATCAATAATGATGTCAGGGTCGATCTCATGCGCATAAAATTCTACGGCTGTATCAATCGCTTTAAGCGTAGCTTGATCATTTGCACGGACGCGCACTTGAAAAAAATCTGACAAAGCACCAGCTGAGCGGGCGCTCACGCTGATTTCATTGTTGCGTCGCTTCGCCGAAAAATTTGTATCAACAAACCACTGCATACAACGGTTTAATTCTACTGCGCGTGGATCACTCATTATCAAATCCTTTTAAATTAGCCTGGAAAATATTTAACATATCGTCAGCATGACTGTCAATTTTACTGACTGCGCGGCGCGTCCATGGCGACTTTGCTCATGTAATCGCCTTCCTTACTTTGAAAGAGAAGCTCGATATGTTTGGACATTGCGGGCAAGAGGCGCTCGACCCATTCGCCGTCCACCTTGGCAAAATCGGAAAGCACATAATTGCTCACCAGATTTTTATCACCGGGATGGCCGATACCAATGCGCCCACGCCAAAAATTAGGCGAGCCTAAATGTGCCTGCATGGACTTAAGGCCATTATGCCCCGCATTACCACCGCCAAGGCGCACGCGCAGCTTACCAGGGCCCAAATCCAGTTCATCATGGAAAACGATAATATGGTCAGGCTCGATTTTAAAGAATTTAGCGGCGGCGGCCACGCTTTGGCCGGAATTGTTCATATAGGTTTCGGGCTTGAGGATGGCCACTTTAATACCGCCAATGCGGCCTTCGGACAAAAGCCCTTGAAATTTATTGCGGTAAGGGGAAAAACTGTAATCATCAGCGATAATATCAACGGCCATAAAGCCGATATTGTGACGATTGCCTTTATATTGTGGGCCGGGATTGCCAAGACCAACTATAAGATACATGGGTCTTTCCTCTGGAGGGGAGCGCCATGCGGATAAAAATGAAAACATACCGTATGCGCCTAGTATAACGAAAAGAACAAGCGGCGCCGTATAACAGCGCCGCCCGATCATAAAATTTATTCTTTGTCGCCTTCGGCTTTTTCGCCTTCTGCGCCTTCAGCTGCTTCGCCTTCTGCGCCCTCGGCTACTTCGCCTTCAGCACCTTCAGCAGGAACATCTTCTTCGATACGTTTCGGCGCAAGGATTGTCGCGATTGTAAAGTCACGATCACTAATGACGAATTTGGAGCCTTCTGGCAATTTCGCATCGGATGACTTAACGGCGTCGCCCTGCTCTTTACCTTCAAGGTTAACTTCGATCTCATCAGGAATGTTGGTGGCCAAACAAACAACTTCCACATCGTGGCGTGTAATGTTCAGAACGCCTTTTTCAACGAGGCCCGGAGATCCTTCTTCATTGATAAAAGTTACAGGAACCATAACAGCAATCTTTGTCTTCGCGGATACGCGCAAGAAATCAACATGCTCAACGATATCTGTTACAGGGTGCAACTGGATGTCACGCGCCAAAACAAGGTGCTTTGATCCACCGACTTCAAGGTCACAGAGTGTTGTGAACATGTGGCCTTTGTTATATTCCACATTCATTGTATTCATATCCAGCGTCACTTTTACTGGGTCTTTTTTATCGCCGTAAATAACGGCTGGGATTTTACCCTCGCGGCGTAAAGAACGTGCTGCCCCCTTACCGGCTTGCTCTCTTTGCTCCGCTTTAATCGCGTAGTTTTTAGACATAGTTTGGTTTCCTTTTAAATATGGGCCAG
Source organism: Bdellovibrionales bacterium (assembly GCA_037969275.1). GTDB lineage: Bacteria > Pseudomonadota > Alphaproteobacteria > Micavibrionales > Micavibrionaceae > UBA2638. Next base: position 12,387 of record JBBKXC010000288.1, read on the forward strand.
CCTCCAGGGGTGCTGCGCCCGTTCAAGATTGTGCTAGATAACCCAAAACCTGCTGAAAAATCAAGAAAAATCGCAATAAACGGCTGCTTTAACGGAAGAGCGCGGAAATCGAGCGTTCTTCGCTAATGCGCAAAGCTGCTTCACCGATAAGATGCGCAACGGAAAGCTGCTCAACGCTTTTGCTATTCTCGATAATGCTTGTCGCCGCAATACTATCGGTGATGACAAGTTTTTCCATCGGGGATTTTTCAATTTTCTTAACGGCTTCACCGGAAAGAACGCCATGCGCAACATAAGCATAAACAGCTTTCGCGCCCTTTTCTTTCAAGGCTACAGCGGCGTTACAAAGCGTGCCGCCTGAATCAACAATATCATCGACAAGAATACAAATCTTGCCCTTCACATCACCGATCACGTGCATCACCTCGGAAACGCCCGCTTTTTCACGGCGTTTGTCGATAATGGCCAAATCGCCGTTACAGCGTTTCGCCAGCGCTCTTGCGCGCACAACGCCGCCGACATCGGGCGATACAAGGCATATTTCCTCGCCGTTGAACTGCTCGAGAATATGCGGAATAAAGACAGGGGCGACCGTGAGGTTATCAAGCGGTATATCGAAAAACCCTTGGATTTGACCCGCATGCAGCTCCATCGTCAAAACACGGTTAGCACCAGCCGCCGTAATCAAATTGGCCACCAGCTTGGCCGAAATAGGCGTCCGGCCACCGGTTTTGCGGTCTTGGCGCGCATAACCAAAGTAAGGAAGCACAGCCGTAATACGGCGCGCGGAGCCGCGCTTAAGCGCATCAATCGCGATCAAAAGCTCCATAAGGTGGTCATTGGATGGGAAAGAAGTCGACTGAATGAAGAAGCAGTCCTCGCCGCGGATATTCTCCATGATCTCGACAAAAACTTCGTTATCGGCAAAGCGCTTGACCTCGGCCTGCGTGAGCGGCACGTCAAGATATTCGGAAATGGCTTGCGCCAGCTTTGGATTGGAGTTACCCGCAATCAGTTTCATTAAGTCATACCCGCGATTATTGTTGATTGTGTCCGCACTATATGAATCTGAGCCGCTAAGGTCAATTATTTAATAGCGATTAAAGAAATCTGACGACCGTAATCCTTCTCTTCGCGGTGCGTCGCGCGGCGGTAGCTAAAGAAATCTTCTTCATTAAAACATGTATCAAGATCTTTGATAAAAACTTTACCAACACCATTTTTAGCCAGTTTAGCGGCGCAATAGCCCGCCAGATCAAACATTAAATGCCCCTCTTTATTGGACGCCATAAAGAAATGATCGTTTTCGGGATCTTCCGCTTCGAAGGGTTTAAAAAATTCCGCGCTCACCTCATAGGAGGCTTGCGCAATGCAAGGGCCAATACAAGCGCGAATGCTATCCCCTTGTGCGCCAAGCTCCAGCATAGCCTTTAACGTCGCCTCAAGAATACCGCCCACTGCACCTTTCCAGCCAGCATGCGCGGCACCGATAACGGGCGCGCCATCGGGTTTTTCGCCGTAAAACAAAACAGGCGCGCAATCCGCCGTTAAAACGCCCAGCACTATTCCGGCCTTATCCGTTACAAGCGCATCGGCCTCAGGCCTTTCATGCTCACTCCAAATTTCCGACACCGTTAGGCACGTATCGCCGTGAACCTGATGCATGGTGAGAATAGATTGTGCGTCCATATCAATGGCCGCACCAACGGCTTGGCGGTTTATCCTGACCAGCGCCGGTTCATCATCCGAGCCAAAGCCGACATTGAGCGAGTTATAAACATTCTTGCTCACGCCACCGCGTCGCCCGAAAAACGCGTGCAGCGCTTTATTGGTATTACCATGTAGAAACAGCCCAGATTCAAAATACGGCGCTGTTTCAGAATCCGGCAGGATGTATTCGCTTAGCATTGTCTTTGTCCCCAATCCCCATAACTTTAAATAATGATCCCATTTCATCCCAATGTGTGAGGCGATGCAATGCTTTTTGTAAAGATTGCGCCTGTTTTTCATCGGCATTTTGCAAAAGATGTGATGTGCGCATCTCGATCCCCAGTGCTTTCAGGAAATCGCCTTGCTTGATCGGGCCATAAATTTCGCAGCCCGTTTCTTCCGCGGCAACAGCCAACGCTGCAAAATCGACATGGCTGGTCAGATCGCTTTGCCCGATATTTTCGAGGGGTTCCGAATATTGATGCTTGTGCAGCGCTTGAAATGTATCACCAAAGCCCCGATGCGTATGGCCGTAATCCACAACCAACCCCGCGCCGCCTTGGGTTTGAACGCGCGCGCTAAGGTCGCGCAAATAAGCCTCGCGCATGGGCGCAAGCTCCAAAACCTTGCTTTCCGTTGGCGGCGGGAAATGAAGGCCATACGCTGGATCTTCGCTCACAGGAATTTCAGAAAAAGCCAGAACCCCGCCCTCAAGCACAACAACGCGCTCATGCCATGCGCTCTTATATATGTACTGCTTCACCGGCAGCGCATCGAAAAACTCATTGGCAATAAAGAGAATCGGGCGATCTTTTGGTACGCTCTCTAGCGCGCCATGCCAGCGCACATCAAAGCCAGCCAGCGCCGATTTTTGCTTTTCGACCAAAGCTGGGCTGGTTTCAACAAGATGGATTTTAGCGGCCTCAACAAAGCCGGATAGCGTCTTTCCAGCGCGAAGAATATCGGCCATCAGCGTTCCGCGACCGGGCCCAAGCTCCAGCAATATAAATTCCGAAGGCCGCCCCATTTGCGCCCAAACATCCATCATCCACGCGCCGATCATCTCTCCAAAGATTTGCGAGATTTCAGGCGCGGTGGTGAAATCCCCTTGCGCCCCCAGCGGGTCGCGGGCCATATAATAACCAAACTCGGGATGGCCAAGCGCGAGGCTCATAAATTCATCCAGCCCTAAAGACCCGCGCTGCGATATTTGGCCGCGTAGCACACCCATAATGTCGAGTGATTTAGGCTGGTTCATGTTTCGGGCGAAGAATGGCAAAGCCGATCAAGAAGAGGCCGCCGACTATCATTGGCATGCTTAATATTTGTCCCATGGAGAACAATCCGGCAATCAGACCGATCTGCAAATCCGGCTCGCGGACATATTCAACAGCGAAGCGGGCAGTGCCGTAGCCTGCCAAAAATACGCCCGATAATATACCGGCATGTTCGCGCACCCATTCCTTGCGCGCCAGCAAGAACAGGATAATAAAGAGCACCAAGCCCTCCAGCGCCGCTTCATATAATTGGCTCGGATGACGGGTCATACCGCCCCCGCGCGGGAAATCTACGCCCCATGACACATTGGTGACGCGCCCGAAAAGCTCGCCATTGATGAAATTGGCAATGCGCCCGAAGAAAAGGCCAATCGGCACGGCGCACACAACCATGTCGGTCAAGCGCAGCAACGGAAAACCACGTTTCCAGCTATAGGCGATCATAGCAATGATCACGCCGCTCGCGCCGCCATGAAACGACATCCCGCCATGCCAGATTTGCGCAATTTCCCACGGATTGGCGGCATATAATTCAGGTTGATAGAAAAGAACGTAGCCAATACGGCCACCAAGTATGACGCCCAGAATCGCCCATGGCAAAAAATCATCCACATCGGTTTTATTAGGGCGCGCGTCTTTATCAAGCCCAGCCAGATAGAGGCAATATTTCCACCCCGCCAAAAAGCCAGTGATATATGCAAGCGCGTACCAGCGAATAGCCAGCGGGCCAAGATGAAATGCAACGGGGTCAATATTCGGAAATTCCATGGAAAGCACTATGGCTTCTCATTTACGCCATGACAAGGGGTAAAAACCTTAACGGTAAGGATCTTCCTTGCTCAAATATTTATCGACATAAATTTTGATACCGTCCTCTAGAGAGGTGAAGGGCTTGTCGTATCCTGCCGCGCGCAATTTTGACACGTCAGCTTCCGTAAAATACTGGTATTTTTGCTTGAGTGAATTGGGCATATCGACATAGCCGATTTTCGGCTGTTTACCGCACGCTTTAAAGACCGCCGCCGCCATATCATTAAAGCTGCGTCCCTGCCCTGTGCCGAGATTAAAGAGACCGCTCTTATCCTTGTTCTTGTAAAACCAGACCATGACATCGGCACAATCTTGCACCCAGACGAAGTCCCTGACCTGCCCGCCATCAGCGTAGTTTGCATTATAGGATTTAAAAAGCCGCGCAGAAGCACCAGCCGCCACTTGCGGATAAAGCTTCGAGACCACGCTCATATTCTCGCCCTTGTGGTATTCATTGGGGCCATACAAATTAAACAGTCGAAGACCAACCCATTGCGGCGGTAAAGGTTCGGTCTTTTCGCCCGAATGCACAACGCGCGCAACGCGGCGATCAAAAACATTCTTCGACCAGCCATAGGCGTTCAGCGGTTTTAATTTAGCCAGCGCATCGGGCGTCGCATCGTCACGAAAGCCAATTTCCGTATCGCCGCTGCCGTATACAGAATAAGACGAGGCATAGACAAAGCGCACATTGTTTTGCGCGCACCATTTCCAAATCTCGCGAGAGAGTATGAAATTGCTATTGATAATCAAATCCGCATCGGCTTCGGTCGTATTGGAAATAGCGCCCAGATGATAAACCATCTCGATCTCATCGGCGTGCTGGTCCATATAGAAGAACAAATTATTCGGGGCAACAAAATCGCGGATTTCACGGCGGCCAATGTTGCGCCACTTATCCTCGTTGCCGAGTGTGTCGCATATTACAATATCCGTAATGCCGTTTTCTTCCAACGTGGCCACAAGATTTGAACCGATAAATCCGGCGCCGCCTGTAACTATGATCATCCTTACCTACCTGGTTTTATTGTCCCTTATCCTCATTATACCAGATATTTAGCCGAGGCTAAAACCTATTTCGTTTCATACACAAGCGGGAGGCTACAAAGACTCATTTAGCCTTGTCAAAGCATGCCCAGCCATGGTAATACCGCAGCATATTCCAAGGACGAAAATATGAGTGCGCGAGAGAAAATACTGGACGATATGGCCAGAATGGCCGGCGGAGCAATCGGATCATTAAGCAATATCCGCTCCCAAATCAACGAAGAGCTTCGCCTACGCGTTGATGAAATGGCGCTTAAGATGGATCTCGTGCCGCGCGCCGAATTCGAGCGCCTAGAATTGATGCTTCAGGAATCGCGCCTTATGCAAGATGCCCTCCTCAAGCGCCTAGAAGACCTAGAAAATGCCAACACCAATAAGAAGGCCAAATCGTGAATATTGAATTTGACTATCTCGATGGAACAGACAACCCGCTCGACCGCGTAGAAGACGTCCTGAGCGGTAATAACTGGGTCTATAGCCGCGTTAATGACGAGGAATTGATGGTTCAGGTCACAGGGAAACACTGCGGCTATAACCTCTATTTTATCTGGCAAGAAGAAGTCAACGCACTGCAATTTTGTGCGCAATATGATTTCAACATCGAAGAACCTCAAATGGATCAGGCTGCCCGCGTCCTGATGAGTATTAACGAAAATCTCTGGATGGGTCATTTTGAAATTCCGCGCGACAGCAAGGTTCCCGCCTTCCGTCATACCTGTCTATACCGCGGTATGCAGCGCGTTCAAGGCGCGGCTGACCTTGAAGACCTCGTGGATATCGCCCTTGCCCAATGCGAAAAGCATTATGCGGCCTTTTACCTTCTGGCGCATGCCGATGAGGCTAATGACCAATCCTTGTCCCTCGCCTTGATGGATACAGTCGGCGAGTCATAAGCCATGATTCACAGCATCTCAAAGCTCCATGTTCTTCTTGTCGGCTGCGGCAAGATGGGCGGCGCGCTTTTGGATGGCTGGCTCAAAAGCGGCATTTGCAACGCGGTGACAGTGCTGGAGCCTTTCGCGCTTGCCGATAAATACAAAAATAACCCTATCATCACCCATATAACCGATAGCGCAGCCATCCCCCATGACGCCGATGTCATGCTGCTGGCCACTAAACCGCAAGTGATGGACGAGGTTTGCGCGGCGCTTCAAGGTAAGATTGATGCCAATATGCTCGTTCTTTCCATCGCTGCTGGAAAATCAATCGAAAGCTTTACCCGGTATTTCGGAAGCGCGCACCCCATCATCCGCACCATGCCAAACACCCCCGCGGCTATCGGCCAAGGTATAACGGTCGCCGTACCAAACGCCGCAGCAAGCGAGCAGCACGTCTCAATCGCGCACGCCCTCTTGCTTGCGGGCGGGCAGGTTGAATGGATTGCCGATGAGAGCTTGCTGGACGCCGTAACGGCGCTCTCAGGCAGCGGCCCCGCTTATATATTCCACCTGATTGAAACACTCGAAAAAGCCGGAACGGATATTGGCCTCCCCGCAGAGCTTAGCGCCA
>JBBKXC010000289.1:0-3792 GCA_037969275.1 Bdellovibrionales bacterium
CGAATTATTCCCTGCCTTGATGTTGATAATGGCCGCGTTGTTAAAGGCGTGAATTTTGTCGATATCCGCGATGCTGGCGATCCTGTCGAGCAAGCCAAAATCTATAATGATGCAGGCGCAGATGAGCTTTGTTTTTTAGACATTACGGCCAGCGTGGAAGCGCGTGACACCACCATTGATATGGTGCGCCGCGTTGCCGAGGAAGTTTTTATTCCGCTCACGGTTGGCGGCGGCATTTCAACATTAGCGCATATACGCAATCTTCTTAACGCCGGAACGGATAAGGTCTCGATCAATTCCGCGGCCGTTAAAAACCCCGATTTTGTGAGAGAAGCAGCAAATAAATGCGGCTCGCAATGTATCGTTGTGGCTATAGATGCCAAGGCCAAAGAAGATGGCAGTGAGGGCTGGGAAATTTTCACGCATGGGGGCCGTAAAGGCACGGGCATTGACGCGGTTGAATGGGCGATAAAGATGGCCGCTTTTGGCGCGGGTGAGCTGCTGGTGACTTCTATGGACCGTGATGGCACCAAGCAAGGCTTTAACCTTCCGCTGACGCGGGCGATTGCTGATACGGTGAAAATTCCGGTCATAGCCTCGGGCGGTGTCGGCATGCTCGATCACTTGGTCGAGGGCGTAAAAGAAGGCCATGCCAGCGCAGTTCTGGCCGCTTCCATCTTTCATTTTGGCGAATATACGATTTTAGAGGCTAAAAAGAAGATGCATCAGGCTGGAATTCCGGTACGTTTTTAGGAAAGGTTAGGCTGGCTCGGCGGGGTTTTCGGCGTGCTGGGTGCATTTTGTGCGTCTAATTCATCAAAGTATTCCGTAACCTTATTTTCCGTGACCCAAATTGCCTCGGCCAAAAATGTTTCGATTTCCTTGTTCCGTTTTACGGCGATAATACTCGGCGTCAGCTTGGCTCTGGGGAAATCCTCATTCACAATGGTGCGAAATTCATCAAGGCTAAGGCCTCTGGCGAAATTATCTCTTTGTTCGAGTGCTAAATTCTCGCGCTCCAAAGTTAATTGGAATACCACGGATTGTTTTTCGTCCGGCTGAACGATGAATATATAAACCTCTTCGCAAGTTGGGTTTTTATATAGCCATTCATAATCGGCAAAGCTAACAAGCTCAGCCAATACTTCTTGTTTTTGTGCCGCTACTTGTTTGACAAAGTCGGAACGATCTTCGAAATTACGGGCGATTTTTTCCTGCATTATCGCCATTTCATCCTCAGTAAAAGCGCTGGGAAGCTGCGCCGCGGGGCAATTGCTTTCGCGCTGATCGGTGAGGAGCAGGGGCTTTTGCGCTAAGCCCAGAAGCAGCGCTGTATTTCGAGTTGGCAATTCCTGCGCAATGATGCGCCCGCGCTCTTGTGCAAGAGCTTGTTTTACGCCGTTAAGATATGTATCGGCATGGGTAAGCGCCGCAATTTTATTCTCTTTTTTGCCTTTATAGCCAAGTCGGCCCCAAGCGATGCCTTCCAACAAGCGCAGGTAAATATATTTATCGGTGAGCATATCTTTATAAAGATCGCGAATGGCTTCATTATCCGGCGTAGCGTCGTAAACGGCTTTAAGCCCTTGAAATTTTTTCTCGCTAAAGCCAGTTTGCTCGGCAAGCTTTTCTTCCATGAAACTGGTGTCGGGCTCCTCATCACTCAGGATGGAATCAAGATCAAAATATTCCTCCGCCATATTGATAATAGCGGCGCCCGATTTGCTAACAGATTGTGGTTTAGTTTTTTTGAATTCTTCAAGGCGTGCGTTATAGAGTGGGCGCACCTCTTCATTTTGCAAAATGGTGGCACATTCTTCAATATGGCGGCGCATTTTTGCGGCTTCTTGCTGTACGCCCTCGCCCGCACTATTTATACGGTCGGGGTGGTAAAGGCTGCGCGCCTGTTTGATAGCAAAATTGACCTCTTTTTGTGGGGAATCATAGCCTAAAAAGTTAAGTGCGTTATCAAGAATAGCGTCTGGCTTAGCGGCCTTTAGAAAGTCCTTTAGCGCGGCGCCATCTTCAAAGCCTGTGCCCAGAAACGCTTTTTTAGCATCCGCAGTGAGGGAATGTTTTTTCGCCAGATGCTCTTTGAGCATTTGGTTCAAGAATGCGTAACGATCAAAAATATAATGGACGCCCTCAATGGGATTCATGTTCTTATCTTTCTTTTTCGAAGGTTTGTTTTATGAAAAAAAAGGCAGGATGTCAAATATCAAACTTTGATTGGAAAATATTTTGGATATCATGTAAGAATCTTTAACATGAGCGATGAGCATATTATAAACCGCCTATACGAAACATTGCAGGATCGTAAAAATGCGGACCCCAAGAAATCCTATGCGGCGCAATTATTTGCGCGCGGGACAAAGCAAATCACCAAAAAATTGGGCGAAGAGGCTGTAGAGCTGGTAATTGCGGGCGTCCGCCTCGATGAAAAGCCGCATAAAGAAAAACGCCTTGAAGATTTTAAAGACGAAACAGCAGATTTAATTTTTCATCTGCTTGTTCTTTTGGCGCATCATGATGTCGAGCCGGAGGAGGTCTTTACCATTCTCGAAAAACGTCTTGGTATCGGCGGCCTTGTAGAAAAAAAATCGCGCAAAGGCCAAAAATCATGAGTATTTATGATCCAGAGAATATTTTTGCCAAAATTCTGCGCGGTGATATCCCTTGCGATAAAGTTTACGAGGATGATTACGTTCTGGCGTTTAACGATATAGCGCCGCAAGCGCCCACGCATATTCTTGTGATTCCCAAGGGTGCTTATGTTTCGATTGCTGATTTTGGTGACAAGGCGAGCGCAGAAGAGATCAAGGCACTATATGCGGCGGTCTCTAAAATAGCGGATGAGCAAGGATTAGCAGTGAGCGGTTTTCGGACGATTGCCAATACCGGCCTGAATGGCGGGCAAGAGGTGCCGCATTTCCATCTGCACATCCTTGGCGGTAAAGCGCTTGGGCCTATGCTGGCCAAAGCTTCCTGATTATATAGTAAAACCCTATCGACCCGGAAAACGAATGACGTTATCGGCTGCGTTTGCTGCAACTAGATTGGCTGGTGCTGTGGGCTTCATTTTGCGGTTTTGCGCGGCGGCCATTTCCATTACGGATAGAAACTCTTCGGCGATGATGGCATGCGCGCCAGCTTGCACTTGCATGATTTCGCAGAGCGCGGCTACGCCAGCATTATCAAAGGCAGCATAGGACAGATTAATTTCGATCAGCTCGGCTAGACCTTCAAGGTCTTCAGGGATATTTTCAAGCAGGCTAACGAGATAGGCATTGTTCATCTTGCCGCCTGATTGAATGCGACGGGCGTTTTCTAACCATAAAGGCCCATATTCATTGATAATACGTTCACATTCCATGGAGAGTATTTCTGTACCGGAATTACTTCCGGCGTACATATCCGCCATGCTTTTGGCGCTAAGCGCTATGGTCAAAAGGGCCGTATCAGGCTGCATATCGGACAAAGCATCGTGCAAGCTATAATGAATGTCTTCTTCCAATTCGCGGTTTTGCTCAACCAGCGCTTTTACCGCCAGAGGAACTTCCAATTTGTTGGTCAACAAAGCGAGGTCCATTTCATTCATCATGTGTTTTGCTTTCTTTATTACGTTTGCCTATACTCCCTTATTAAAGGGTAAAGATGAATCAAAAGTTAATTACGCAGCTTTTCATTCAAATAAACTAAAAACTTCAAAAAAAGCTTACAGATGTCTTTTCAAATTATCGGTTTTACAGTCGGGGTTTTGCTATGCATTTTAGGTTTGGCCGAGCTAATCCC